>CAZVYR010000089.1:0-12758 GCA_964631555.1 uncultured Leptospirales bacterium | reverse complement strand
GAAGCAAGATAATTCTGTATCTTTTCGCCGTTGAGCTGCCTGATTCCAGGCAGTATCGGTTTAATTAGGAGCTCAGTGCCGGGATAACCGAACATTGTATTGACTGTCGTAACTGAATACCCGGGATTATTCTTAACGAGTTTCATGCGCCTGGTAACCTCATCCTTTCCTGTTGAAGTGATGATCATCTCCTCACCGACTGTCCAGAAACTCAGCAGGCCTATGCCGAATTCTCCCTGTATGCCCTCCTGCCCCTGTTTCTTGAGCTGCTTTTTGATTGAATCAGCGATATGCGTGGCAACATACTGGAAATCGTCAATGCCGTTACCGTCATCTATAATACGCAGGTAATGCTCACCGCGCTGTTTGCCCCTGATTATCTGAATACTCTTTGCCCTTGCGTCAATGCTGTTTTCAACAAGCTCTGCAATGGCTTTCAGAGGATTTGTCTGCGACAGGGCGATAATCGTTATCGCGTTCCAGTTATCGCCTATGCGCAGCCTGCCCGTGTTTTTATCTTTTTTTCTTTTCTTTTCTTTTGGCATATTTTTTCATTTATCTACTTTTTATAAAAGTATACATCATAATATTTCACTTTATAAAAGTATAGTTCTCAGTTACAACATATTTTTATATAATAAAAAACCGGGCTATGTAAGTTATAATTAATTTTGCTTGCATTTAATCGCCCTGTTATTATTTCTTGTAATTCCTGCTGAAAAAATAATTATCCGGGAAAATAAAGATATTTTTATATTTAAAGGAATAATAATATGAAAACATACAAGATTGCGGTTATTGGCGGAGACGGTACCGGGCCTGAGGTTGCCCGGGAAGGGGTTAAAGTTCTCAACGCGGCGGCATCCAAAGGCGGATTTAAAGTTGAGCTTACGGATTTTGACTTCGGAGGCGATAGATTCCTTCGCACAGGCGAAGTTCTGCCTGCTTCGGCTGTCAGCGACCTTAAACAGTGTGACTCTATCCTGTTAGGAGCTATCGGGCATCCTGATGTCAAACCCGGAATTCTTGAAAAAGGCATACTTTTAAAGCTCCGTTTCGAGCTCGATCAATACATTAACCTGCGTCCTGTGAAGCTGTACGAAAACGTGGAAACGCCTTTGAAAGATAAAGGCCCGAAAGAAATAGATTATGTAGTAGTACGCGAGAATACAGGCGATGTATATACCGGCCTTGGCGGTGTTGCTATGGAAGGGACTCCCAATGAAGTGGCTATACAGGAGATGGTTTATAACCGTTTCCAGGTTGACAGATGCCTTAAATGGGCGTTTGAATACACGAAAAGGCGCAACAGAAGGAAAACACTGGCTTTGTCAGGGAAAACCAATGTGCTCACCTATGTTTATGGCTTATGGGAAAGGGCATTCCATGAAATGGGAGAAAAAGAATACCCTGATATCAAGAGGGATTATTATCACGTTGACGCGACATGTATGTGGATGATAAAGAATCCCGAATGGTTTGATGTTATTGTCACAGGCAATATGTTCGGTGATATCATTACAGACCTGGCAGCCATTACACAGGGAGGAATGGGTATTGCCGCAGGAGGCAACATCAATCCCGAAGGCGTATCCATGTTCGAGCCTATAGGCGGAAGCGCCCCGAAATATACAGGAAAGAACGTGATCAATCCTATGGCTGCCATTGGAGCTGTACAGATGATGCTCGACATTCTCGGTGAAGCAAAAGCCGCGAAACAGGTGGAAGACGCTATGAAGAAAACGATCCTCAGGATAAAGGATATGGGCGCAGGCAAAATGGGAATGTCAACCACTGAAGTAGGCGACGACGTGGCAAATAACCTGGCGACATTGTAATTTATATCTTTCTGTTAAGAAAGTAGATACGCCATGCATGGCGTATCTACAGGATTGCATATAATATCCGAATCATATACGTCTATGAAACGGAGGGGATCCGGTAAAAAATATACATTTGTGTTAAACAACGATCGAGACGCAAGATTTTGCGTCTCTACTATAATTTTTTTAATCTTATAACAGGGATAGTCCAATGGGAATGACAATTAGTGAAAAAATACTGGCAGTTCATGCTTCAAAAGAAACGGTTGTACCGGGCGAGCTGATCGAAGCAAAACTCGACCTGGTTCTCGGCAATGATATTACCGCGCCGATCGCTATCAAGGAATTCAGGGAACTCGGCCTTAAAAACGTATTCGACAAAGAAAAAGTGGTTCTTGTCGCGGACCACTTTACTCCCAACAAGGACATCAAGTCAGCGGAACAGGTGAAAATACTGCGGGAGTTCGCAAAGGAATTCGGTATAATACACTTCTATGACACAGGCAGGGTGGGAGTAGAGCACGCGCTTTTGCCTGAGCTTGGCCTGGCAAGGCCCGGAATGCTCATTATCGGCGCAGACTCGCATACCTGTACTTACGGTGCGCTTGGGGCATTCTCCACGGGCGTAGGCTCCACTGATATGGCTGCTGCTATGGCAACAGGCAAGACCTGGTTCAAGGTTCCTGAGTCAATAAAATTTATATTTAACGGCAAACTCAACCCTTATGTTACAGGTAAAGACCTTATCCTTCATACTATTGGGGATATAGGGGTTGACGGCGCATTGTACAGGTCTATGGAATTCACAGGCAGCACGATACAGGAGCTGAGCGTTGAAGGAAGGCTGACTATGGCGAACATGGCCATTGAAGCAGGCGGGAAGAACGGTATTTTCGCTGCGGATGATAAGGCTGTGGAATATGTTAAACAAAGAAGCAAAGCGCAGTTCGATATTTATACAAGCGATCCGGACGCCTCATACATTGAGATAAAAGATTATGATGCTTCTAAAATAGAACCGCTTGTCGCTTTCCCTCACCTTCCGGAGAATGTAAAACCCGCGAGAGAAAGCGGCATTATAATCGACCAGGTAGTGATCGGCTCGTGCACTAACGGCAGGATCGAAGATCTGCGTCTCGCGGCAAAGATTCTCAAAGGTAAGAAAGTACATAAAGATATCAGGCTTATCATAATACCGGCGACGCAGGAAGTTTATACCCAGGCAATGAAAGAAGGCCTGTTCGATATCTTCCTTCAGGCAGAGGCCGCAATATCGGCGCCCACGTGCGGACCGTGCCTGGGTGGGCACATGGGCATACTTGCTAAAGGCGAAAAATGTGTGGCCACCACAAACAGGAATTTCGTGGGAAGAATGGGAGATCCGGAAAGCGAAGTATACCTGGCTAATCCGGCGATTGCCGCAGCGTCAGCCATTGCAGGCAGGATCGTGCACCCGGACGAGGTTTGAATAAGGCTAAAAGCATAATCAATAGAGGTAATTATGAAAATAACAGGAAAAGTATGGAAATTCGGCAACGATATTAATACCGACGAGATAATACCGGCAAGATACCTGAATGTATCTGATCCGGATGAGCTGGCAAAGCACTGTATGGAGGATGCTGATCCTGAATTTGTAAATAAAATTTCGGACGGCGATATTATTGTGGCAGGCAGCAATTTCGGGTGCGGCTCTTCGAGGGAGCATGCTCCTATCGCTATTAAAGCAGCTAAGATATCCTGCGTGCTTGCTGTTTCTTTTGCGCGGATATTCTTCAGGAACAGCCTTAACATGGGCCTGCCCATACTGGAAGCTCCTGACGCTGCCGGTGAAATAAACCAGGGCGATGTAATCGGGATTGATTTCGATACAGGAGAAATTACGAACAAAACCACAGGAAAAGTATATAAGGCAAAACCCTTTCCACCTTTTATGCAGGAGTTGATTGCCAAAGGCGGCCTTATGAACATGGTGAAAAGTGAACTAGGAATTTAGTATAATCTATCTTGACTTGCTTTTAATAATCTAATTTATCGCTGAATCGCTAAATTAGTTTAATTTTAATAAATTTCAAGGCAACAGGATGTTGCCTTAACCGCAAAGGACATGGATGGACTACTTGCGGTGTGAAATTTATTAAAATTAAACTAATTTAGCAATAATATAAACTATATCCACATGAAAAGTCAGTCAAGATGAGAATATCACTATAAGGGCTTTAAATTTTTGCTGTCAAGTATATCATCCCCCTTAGTTTGGAATGACATTTCATACCAGTCTCCCTTTTTCTTTAAAGCAGGTATTTTAACCAATTTGGATAATAACTGGGTTTGAGGAAGATTCGGGATATCCTGAATAAAATAATCATTAAATTGAAGCAGTATTTTCATATCGCCAGGTAATTTTAGATTTCCCATATCAGGAGCTTTGAAATATCCATCCATCATTAACCTGATATCCGGAGCTTTGAACAACATTGAATTTACGTAGAAATTATTCCCTATTATATTGAAGTTGCCGTATATTTTACTGAACTCGAGATCTTTCAGTTTATACTCAAGCTCTGAGAGCCAGATGCTCAATCCTTTCTGAATACCGGTATTTACCAGCTTTCCCTTGTCTATTGTTACTTCCATCTTGCCTTTTAGCGAATCATACAGGCTGGCGCCTTTCTTTACGGAAAATTCAAAATCGGCATTTCCCATGGCTAGTCCGAAGAAACGTCCGCTGTATTCATTTTTCAGACTTACTATGTTCTGTACTTTTATTTCTTCAAAACTGGCTGCAAAATCCACATAAATATTATCTCTGGAAGTATCCACATAGCCGTTTGAACTGATATCCCCGCCCATGAATTTGCATACAATGCGGTTAAAATTGAACACACCTTTGGCAAAAGCATAGTTAACAAATACATCCGAAAGCTTATAATCATTTATATAAAGATTTTCTACTTCAAGCCTGCCGGTTATTTCAGACTGAATATCGGTTTTTGAGAGGTTGATATCAGCAGCCGAAGCTTTACTTACATTATACCTGAATTCCTTAGAATAGATATTCAGTATAATTTTCTCTAAATTATTACCCGATGTACTTATGGAGACCTGGCACGGCTGCTTATATATCAGAGCAGGAATCTTTTCAATATGAATTACATTGTCGTTTATAGGGATCTCGGCGTTTACACTTAATAAAGGTTCGCCATTTGCCATGTAAGTCACGTTTTTAAGATCTAAACTACCATTATATTTTTTATTTTCGTATGACAATTTTCCGGAAACTCCGCCGTATATTCCGGCAGGCAAAAAACTCAGGATCGACTTCATATCATTTATGTCCGAATCTATATCGGAAATGCTGAACCTGATAAGCCTGTTCTGCAAATCCTGTCTCCAGGAAAATTTAAGAGCGTTTATAAAAAATTCAGACCGGTCTATGTTTCCTTTAAGGTTTATAAGCTCAACAGTTTTATTCTGAATGTTTACTTTACACTGCCCGTCTACATTTACTGTTTTTGAATTTTTTAATATGGATTTCCCTGCAGCAAAACCCTTAACCTGATTGCGGCTGACCACCAGGTTATTGATTTCACCTGTAAAGTTCGTATAAGGCAGTTCCAGATTATCGCTCCATGTGTATACCCATAACAAAGAACAGTGATTGAGCCTGAAATCGCCGCTTACTTCAAAATCATTGTTCTTAACGGCAATCCTGATATCCTTGGACCTGATCTTTCCGCGATTATCCGGCAAGGATATGTCGCAATCTCTTATTGAGATGTATTCTTTGAGCAGGAAATTCAGAGTGCCGTTGAAAACATACCTGCCTTCAAGCGGCTTTAATACTTCCGGCGATTCTTTCAGGATGATCTCGGAATCTTCAAACCTGACAGAGGATATTTTCGCGTGTATGCCGGAATCTCCATTGGACTCGATATCATGCAGCAGATTCTCGAGGTTGGACTTCCCGTTATCATAATGAATGTTGATCCTGAAATTATTTAACAATATTTTATTGATTATCAGTTGCTTGTTCAAAAGAGGCAGCAGGGAAAAACTAACTATCCCGCTTTTAATAGAGGCGAGAATATCGGAATCAGGGATATCGCTATCCGTATACATATTATTATATATAAGGATATTATCTAATGTAACTCCCTTAAGGCCGTAATTTATCTCTCCAATTACGACTTTTCTTTTTAATGTTTTCTCAGCTTTGGCTGTAACAAGCGCAAGTACCTTCTCTTTTGGGAAATTATAGATAAAGAGAAAGGCTCCCAGGGAAAGAATAAATAATAATATGATGACAATAACTAATGAAAATTTAAAGAACCTTGCTTTCTTCACGCTTTTTATCCATCATGGCTTTTTTCTTAAAGTAATGAACGCTTTTTTCCAGTTCCTCGAGGTTTCTGCATACGATTTTTCCTGCATCAAGCGTGAAAGATTTATCTTCCATAAGCCGGTTTATTAAAACCCCTCCCTTCTCATGGGGGACTCCGACCATCTGCAGTAACTCATTAGTTCCGAACTCGAAATTATGAGCCTGATGTGAATGAATCGGGATTTTTTGCTTTTCCAGCTGTAAAAGAAGAATATCGTAAATCCTGGCCATGGGATCCTTAATCGTCAAATTCTCGATCTGGCGATAGGCTGTCCATATCCTCTCACTTAATAAGCTGATTATCTTTATCGCAAGCTGAGGCTTCATATGAACCATTTCTTCAAAATTTGCCTTATTGATTGCCATCAAGCGAACTTCACCGAAAGAAATCGCGGAAGCATTTCTGGGCTTATTATCAAGCAATGACATTTCACCAAAGATATCGCCCGGCTTCAGAACAGCGAGAAGCATCTCTTCATCGCCGCTGATCTTTGTTATTTTTACCTTGCCGCTTTGAATTATATATACTTCCCCGCCGGGTTCATTTTCACAGAAAATCATGGTATTATCCAGATACATCTTTTTAAGTTCTTCGGATGGGTATTCCGGTGCCTTAAGAGGAACTCCCATTGTTTTCAGACTGGAGATAGCGTTCTCAACATTCATTCCGTTGGGAAAATGTTCAATATATTTCTGATATGCATAAATCGCATGTTTTAATGCTTTCTTTTTATAGTAATATTCACCAATGCTGAACAGATGCTCAAAGTTTTCCTCGCCCGTATCCTGAAGTGTGAGTCTTGTTATGGCCTGGTTGAAAATGCGCAGTTTTCTGCTGAAAAACCTGATTATTTTCATGGCTATAACCGGGTTTTTCTGGATCAGCATGCCGAATTGTTCTCTTTCAACTATTATCAATGATACATTCGAGACTGCAACCGCAGTCTCAATTCTTGCGCGATTGCTCATACAGGAGATAACGCCGAAGAAATCCCCGGGACCCAGGACGCTGGACGTATCATCTGCAATAGTGGGATTTTCTTTTATTATTTTAACATTACCGCTTCTGATAATATAAAAATTGTCAGCATTTTTTTTGCCTTCAACAATTACAAATGATTTTGTAAGATAATTGACAACTTTAAATTGAGTTGTAGTCATTATTCAGGTCCTTAAAATGGGTGACAATCAAAGATCTATGTAGTTTTTATTTAAATGATATTCTTGAATATCATTATCATAATAAAAATCGGCATAAAATCAAGTATTTTCAATATAATAAAAAAATATAGATTAATTATGTTAAAAGACCTTCATTTTTCTGATTGTGTTTACGGGTTTCATTAGGAACTAATGAAGTGTCTTGAACTGGTTAATTATCTCAATACTGTAAAACATATACATATCTTTCAATATATTTTTGTATTGACTTATTATGAATTAAAAAATAAAGTAAGTTATTATCTAAATTAAATAAATCTCTTTTAGCCTTTTAAGTATTTATCTCATTTCCAAGACCCCATTTGTTGATTGGTATTTAAATCAATATATAAAAACAATATTTTAAGGAACTACAGATTATGGAGAAAAACTCAGACAATCTGCAGAGAGCTTCGTACAAATCAAACTATAATAGAAGAAAAACGCTCATTCACCAGGTGAATGGTATTGTTATAAAATATAAAGACACTAAAATCTATCAGTTCATATATAATCACCCAAAGGGATCAATTGCTTTTCTGATCATCTGGGGTTTAATAATATTAAAACTGCTTATTTATTTTATGTACAAGCTGCATCATCAGACTTTATAGCAGCACCCGTGCTTCGCCCTGTATTATTCATAAATTTCATATACGTCACCGTTAAGAAGGAATCTAACATTTCTGCCGAGCGCCATGACTTGAGCTGCTTCGCTATTTCGCTTAAGCAGATCGAAGTAGGCTTTACCTGCGAACCTGATCCTGGTCAGGGTGTATTGTTTTTCCCCGGACTGGATCAGAGAGTCGACCCAGAAGCGGCCTGCATTGTAAAATGCCCTGCCGCTGACATTCTTCACATTATCCGCTATGTTCTGCACTGCCCCGGCAGCGTCCTTATAATCGAGACGGTCATGTCCCTGGATAGCCCCTGAAAGGCTTGATGCTTTGTTCATAGCCTGAAGCTCGCGGCTGGGCAATACTCCGGATTCGCCTGACTTGCTCTTCATATCTCTGTATTCGCTTTCACTGCGGGCAGCAAAGCCTTTTATTTGCGGAGCTACATTACCAAGCGTCATGTCGTCCGCCCTGATTGCTCCGCCGGAAAGCCGTTCCATTTCATCCTCAAGGATGAGATAGCTGGTGTATGGGGTTACTATCCCGTACTTGCGCGCTGTTTCTGTGATCTCATCAATGAGTTCCCTGTCCTCACCGTTAAGCCTGACCTGGTCAAGAAGATAGCCCACATGCCTGGCAGCCCAGAGAGTTGGAATATAGTCATTACCTGTATCCTTTTCGGGGAATTCCGCAGTATACTCGAATATGCGGTTTTTTCCGTTAACAGTGCCTTCAAGCACTATTTTCGACTTTCCATGGCCGCTGTATTCTCCGAGAACAACAAGAGAGGAATCTCCGAACAGATCGGGCAATTCTTTCGGATAAGTCCTGCTTGTCCTGATGTTATCAAAAGTAAGCTTCAGGCTGGTCAGGACAGGAGACTGCACCTTATTATAAAAGCCGGATATCTTTTTATCTATGCTTTCACCGGGAGTTATGTAATTCCTGAATGCCTTTGTCTCAAGAGTGATCCTGTCAAGGAGATGCGTGTTTATTTCATATCCTATGCCGAATGTAAATATGCGGGCATTGGACTTGTTGGCTTTTACAATCTTTTTTAAAAGCTTATTCTCATCAGTCTCGCCTACAGTGGGCTTTCCGTCAGTGATAAAAATGATCATGTGAGACCTGCTTGCGTCTGGCTTACCCGGCAGCGCGAGGCTGAGCGCTTCCTCTATGTTTGTTCCTCCTGTGGCAGTGAGGTCGTTTATAAAAGCCTGTGCTTCTTGCAGACTGGCCTTGTCTGCTTTGCTAAGGCTGGTGAAGAGTTTCTCTGCTTCGGTTGAAAAGCGTACGATCTGAAAACGGTCGTTCCTGTTAAGATTATCTACGCAGTAAGTCAGGGCTTTCTTCGCTTGTTCGAGCTTCTCACCTTTCATGCTGCCTGAAGTATCGAGCACAAAAGTAATGTCTTTTTCGCTTATTTCATTGCCGGAAGTAAAGCCGGGACTAAGGCTCAGGAAGAAATGGCCTGTTTTATCTTTCCTGTATGTGAGCAGAGACATTCCTATTCCGGAATCATCGGTATTGTAATAGAGAATAAAATCAATGTCCGGCTTTACATTGGCGGCTTGCCAGCTTACCTTTGCATGGTGATCATCCTTTCGTATGTATTCCGCTTCATGGGTTGTACTGAAAATATTCCTGAGTATGCCCTTAGTTTTAATGTCAATATTTACCGACACGTCCTTCAGGAGTTTGGCAGAGAATTTCTCGGTATTTAATGGGTATACATATTCTACGGTTTTATTGTCCTTTTCAAGTAACTGGGAATAGGATATCTTAACTCTTTTTGTTGAGCCCGGCTCAATAGGAAATATCCTTGCTCTGAAGATCCCTCTGTCTGTGTATTCGAGCAGGGCCGGGTCCAGGGATTTTCTTACTATGTCTTCATATATTCGGCGGGCTTTTTGCGCGTTCAGAAGCTCGGCCTGTGTTTCAGTGCCGTTTATGTACATGCTAAACTTCTTTATTACAGCGCCTTCAGGTATGGGAAAGATATAGTATCCTTCGAGCCTTGCACGGGTGGGATTATAGAACTCCTGGTCAATGTAGGTTACAGCACTCTGTTCGCTGATCTCAACATTTACCCTGTGGTATTTAACTTCCAGGGGAAACGCGGATGTTCGTATATTAGGCGGCGGTTCAGGCACGACTATGAATCCGTCCGCAAAAAGATTGCCGGTTATAAAGAAGATAAAGGCGGCTGTTATTGCTGCTTTGGCTATTCGTTCTGTGTAACTCATTGTGGTTCTCCTTTCCTTAACTTATTCAAACCTGTAATTCTTTTTAGCTGCCTGTTCGCGTATTGCCTTAATCATTACTTCGTCAAGGGTGTTGTCTTTTGAGCGATTCTTCATTTCTTTTTCAACATATTTGCGCCGCTCAATATTCAGCCTATTGATCTTTTCCTGTATGCTTGCTCTCTTTTTCTCCATCTTTTCAACATAGGCTTTTCTCTCACTCTTGTTCATGCCTTTCATTTCGTCTGGCAGGCTTGCATCATCTATGTTCTCAATATCAACTGCCCCTTCTTTGTAAGCGTCCACAATATCCCATGCTGAGTTGTTATATTGCGCAGAGGCTTTTGCTACTGATCTTTGTACTGCTGATTCGGCGCTCATTGAAGCTGCATTCTCATCCTGCTTTGACTGGCGCTCTTTCTTTGCCATGCCCGCACTTCCGTATGCGATGTATGTATTGTTGAGCTCAGTTCCGAGACGGGCTATCTCCTCGTCCTGGGGTGCTTCGATATAAACGATTTCCTGGTTCTGGTCTATGTTCATATACCTGCCGTCTGCCAGGTCGGCGCCGTATTTCCACTTTGTGTCAATGCCTTCCTGCGCGGTTCCGCAGAATATTGTGTTGACTATTATGCCTTTTGATACGGCGTTTTTGCACGATTTAACATAGTCCACATTCCCCTGGGTGAACGGCTCATTGCCTGCTATGAATATGACTTTGTAAATGTCCTTTCCTTTGTTCCAGTTAAGGCCTTTTATCGCTGAGTCTATTACCTGGCCGCAGTATTCGTCGCCCCCGTTGGTCGTAAGGGCAAATAGTTTTTCGGATACGCTGTCAAGGTCGGAGCTTAAGGGCACGATCATGCGGAGATGGCCTTCCTCGGACGGGATGCTGCTCTTGCCGTATTCGTACAGGGCAACTTCCAGAGAAGGGCTCTGCCCGTTTTTCTTTGATATGGCAAGCTCGTTTACGATCTTCCATAGCTGTGTCTTTGCCTGGTCTATGAGGCCGTCCATGCTGTTGCTTGTATCAAGAAGGATTGCCATCTGGATGACTTCTTTCTTTTGAGCTGACGCGTTATTTGCGTAAAAGAACGAGGACAGTATGAATAAAAAAACCGTACAGATTATTATTGCTTTTGATTTATGAAAGTATTTCATTTTATTTTCTCCTTATTTATTTTCGCTTTCATGGAGTTTGACAAAGGTGCAGCGAAAAAAGTTCTTACTTTTTTTAAAATATTATTTTTAATTTGTTACTCTGCTGCAGGAGAGGGTTTTTATCTCTTTTTGCTATCCCGGGACAGGTCGCAGGTGCCGGGAAAGAGCGCCGAGACCGGATCCTTTCAAATACGGATTTGAAACGGAGGGGAACCCTTCGACAAGCTCAGGGACCGGGAGCAAGTTCAAGGTTAAATATTCCAGGTTCCAGGGAGATCAATTAAACGAACTTTAAATCCGGATAACAGAATTATTTGCAACTTTGTGTGCTTAATACTGTCTTTATGTGTGTATAGTAAATCAAAATTTTATATTTAAGCGTTTTGGAGTACTTTTCGCTGAATGGCGATCAGAGATATGGGGAAAGGGTTATTATCCTACCTTTTACCGTGTTGTTAAAACCGGTCCTCTGTTCTTATCAGTTCCGTAATTGTTTCTGAGTTATATATATGCAACTGATTAGTTGAATCGGAAATGGTAAGAACTGTTGTTCAATATTTCATTTATTGAAATTAGTTCTCCCAAAAGCATATCCGCAAAATGATTTTTAATGTAAAATTAAAAGGAGAACTTTATGAAAAAATTATTACTGACCGGTGTATTTAAACCCTACGGGGTGACTGATGAGTACGGCGAAGAGCTGTGCTCTATGGAATTATTATACAACCAGGTAACCCGCGAGCAGGGGATACATTCCCCGCGCTCCAACAATTTAAGCTTCGGATTATATCTGCTTGCCGAGAATATTGAAGTTCCGGCGACTGTCCTCGATTTTCCTTCATGGAAGAATTTCACGGCTGAGGTTGACAGCGGAGAGCATACTCATATAGGAATTTCATTTATTGTTCCGAATATTCTGAAAGCAAAGCGCATGGCTGAATATATACGCCTGCACGCGCCTGGGGTAAAGATCATTCTTGGAGGGCACGGGACTTCCGTTCCCGACCTGGAGAAGATGATCGATTATGACGATATTTGCCGCGGAGAGGGCGTGGACTGGCTCAGAGGTTATTTCGGAGAAGAGGCCGGTAAGCCGATCATTCATCCTGTGGTAAGGACAAGCGTCAGCAGTTATATTTACGGCGCGCCTGTTATGGGTAAGGCGGGCACCATTCTTCCGGGCGTGGGCTGCCAGAATTCCTGCAGTTTCTGTTCAACGTCGCATAAGTTCGACAGGAAGTATACTGCTTTCCTCAGCACGGGCCGCGAGATTTTCGATGCCTGCTCTAAAGATGAGAAAGAACTGGGAGTCGCCGATTTCGCATTGATG
>CAZVYR010000088.1:0-12759 GCA_964631555.1 uncultured Leptospirales bacterium | reverse complement strand
GCAAAATCCCAGCTATAGCCTCTTACAGCCAGCATATATGCATCAGGACTCTTTTTATATAGCTCATTACAAAGAGCCAGTACCGATCCGGCACTCATTGCATGTGTGGTAAACGCGATTTCCAGATCCGGTTTTAACTGCGTGAACGAAAAGTCCTTAACAGATTCATCGACCGTCGCGTCCGCGAAGATCACTATATCTTTACCTGAAACGGCAAGCGCATCTTCAGCATTTAACTGGTAATTGGAATCGGTTTCCACCCCCGGTAAATTCAAAGCCTCTATCTTTTCCGATAAAAGAACACCCAGACCGTCGTCCTGACGGCCAGGGTTCCCATACCCATAAACAAGGATATTAAGCTGTGATTTCAAGTCGGCTATTTTCTCTTTATATCAAGAACATTTTCCTTGGAATCATACAGCGATACTTCAAGAGGCATCTTGCCGAGAGCGTGTGTGGCACAGCTCAGGCAGGGATCGTAAGCCCTTATAGCGACTTCAACGCCGTTCATCATAGGCTCCGTGATCTCAGTCTTTCCTGTAAAAGTGTTCTTTGCAACCCAGTTAACAGCCCGGTTCATAGGTTCATTGTTATTGGTTGTCGATACTATAAGATTGGCCATTGTTATCTGGTCATTGTCATCGATCTGGTAATGATGGAAAAGCGTGCCCCTCGGAGCTTCCAGGAGCCCTACTCCTTCTTTCTGCTTTTTGCCTTTTGTTACCAGGTCTGTGCCCTGCAGATCAGGATCATTGAGAAGATCTTTCATCATCTCGGCTGAATGCAGAAGCTCGATCAGTCTTGCCCAGTGCATATGCATTGACATGTTATTCGGTTTCCCGTTTGTATAAGCTTTATACTCCTCAAATTCCTTCTGTGCCAGGGGTGTGGGTATAAAGTCAGCGGTATTAAGCCTGGCAAGAGGGCCTACCCTGTACCACCCGTCTTGTTTACCGAGCGATTTAATATAAGGAAATTTCATATAGCTCCATGACCGGACTTCTTCCCCAATATATTTCAAATAATCCTGGGTATCAACGTCGTTTACGACCTTCTTTCCCTCAGAGTCGACTGCCCTTATAACGCCGTGATAAAGATCCATTGCTCCGTCTTTTCTGACAAGACTCAGATGATTTGAAGGGAAACTGGCGAAATTATCGATCAGGTCTTTATGATCCTTGTGAAAACCCTTAAAGAAATCAATAGCGCTCTGTGACCATGCGATCATTTTGTCAATATTCAGAGGATCAGCGCCTTTCAGGAACTCGTCCCTTTCTTCTAAGCTGAGATTCTTGTTGATACCTCCGGGTATAGCTCCTGTGCCGTGTATTTTCTTTCCCGCTGTTGCGCGAATTATTTCCTGTCCGAATTTTCTCATCATTACGCCCTGGACAGCAAGATCAGGATATTTCAGCGCGACTCCTATAACATTGCGTATAGCCGGATCACCGTCAATACCGAATAACAGGTCCGGCGACACAAGATGGAAGAAGTGAAGCGCGTGGGACTGAAACATCTGCCCGTAATGCATGAGTCTTCTCATCTTCTCTCCAGTGGGAGTTAGGCCGTCGCCTGTGCCTGCTCCGGCAATAACGTCAACAGCTTTTGCGCCTGCAAGGTGATGGCTTACAGGACATATCCCGCACAATCTCTGTACAAGCACCGGGGCTTCCCAGTACGGCCTGCCCTGAACAAATCTCTCAAAACCCCTGAATTCGACTATATGAAACCTGGACTGTTCAACATTATTCTGATCATCCAGGTGTATTGTTACTTTCCCGTGACCTTCAACCCGGGTTACCGGTTCTATTGTTATTTTCCTTCCCATAATAAGCTCCAATATTAAAATTTAATCGTAAGTTCCGGCTGAACAGATACTGCTTTTATCAGTAAAACTAAGGTTTTGGCATAAGCATCCGTTCATGAAATTACGTCTAATCAAACTTTACTACCTCATAAGGTATGTTCATCTCACCGCCTGTCACTAATGCCACCAGGGCATTCCAGATAAGATCAGCCCTTGGCGGGCACCCGGGCAGATAATAGTCTATCTTTACTATCTCGTGCAGCGGGTATACCTTGTCCAGGATCATCGGTATCTCATCGTCATTTGGAATTATCTTCTCGTCATTCGGATCTATCGTAGGACTGTTTAAATACGCTTCTTCCAGACATTCTTTAACAGGTATGCCGTTTCTCATAGCCGGGAGACCACCCATGATCGCGCACTCCCCAAGCGCTATAAGTATCTTGCAGTTCTTCCTGAAATTCCGTAAATTTTCAACGTTCTCACTATTACAGCATCCGCCTTCAATGATACCTATATCACATTGCTTGGTAAATTCTTTTATATCGTCTATCGGTGATTTATTAAACTCCACCAATTCAATAAGCTTTAATATTCTTTCGTCAATATCCAGGATCGACATATGACATCCGAAACATCCGGCTAATGACGCTGTTGCAACAACTGGTTTACTCATAATTTTCCTCCATCATTTTCAATTTGCTTTTAATGCGCTTCGACATCGCTGCCGATCGGGTTGTGATCATACTTGCGCTGGCCGATCGGAACGCGGAAGCCCTGCTCCTTCTTCAAAATAGCGCCTACCGGGCACATATCCATTGCTTCCTGAGCCTGTGCGTCGGACATCTTCGCAGCCAGTTCATTGTCCACCGTGATCTTAAGATCCTTGCCTCTGCCGGAAAATGAAAAGATGCTTTTCCCGTTCGGAGTCTTTATTCCTGTAGCGCATCTCTTGCAGCAAATACACCTGTTATGTTCAATGAGTATCTGCGGAGATACCGGCTCCACTTCTTTAACCGGGAACATATACGGATATCTCGGAACCATCATCATATATCTGTAAGCAAGAGCCTGCAGATCGCAGTTGCCGCTCTTTTCGCATGTAGGGCAGAGATGATTGCCTTCCACAAAAAGCATCTCAATGATTGCTTTTCTCATATCGTTTATTTCATCGACATTATTTTCAATGTTCATGCCGTCCGCGACCTTCTCGGTACAGGATGTCGTAAAACGGCCGTTTGCCTTAACAGTGCAAATACGGCATGTTCCCACAGGTTTTATTTCTTCAAATCTGCAAAGCGTTGGAATATAAACCCCGTTATCCCTTGCTGCTTCATAAATAGTCTGGCCGGTACTGCCTGTACATTCCTTTCCGTCTATATTAAATTTTATTTTACTCATATTCTATACCTCTAACTTTGGTTTGCGGCCCGCGGCCTCACAGGAGTCTTTGACAGCCATTGCCATGTCAAATTCCGAAACATAGTCGGCTCCTTTGTTTATCTTGCTGTCATATTCTCCCCTGAAATTCTTAATAGTCGTTATAACAGGATTTGCTGCAGTCTGTCCGAGCCCGCATCTGTTCATGGATTTCATTACTTTTCCCAGGTTTTCCAGCTCGGCAATATCCTTTTCCGTTCCCTTACCTGAAACGATCTTTCCCAGAATTTCCTTTAAAAGGACATTTCCAACCCTGCACGGAGCGCATGAGCCGCACGATTCACCGATAAAAAAGTCAACAAACCCGGACACGACTTCGAATATATCCCTGTCCTTACCGAATATGATCACTGATCCGCCTGTGGCAAGATCCTCAAAACAAATCTTTCTTGAAAATTCACCGGCAGGCACGCATGTCCCGGACGGTCCGCCGACCTGTACAGCCTTGGCTCCTTCACCGCCCGTCATTTTCAGAAGTTCGTCAACAGTGATACCCCACTGCACCTCATATATTCCCGGGTTTTTGCAATCGCCGGACACACTTAACACCTTTGTCCCCAGAGACTGCTTTGTTCCGTTCTGTTTGAACCACTTAGTGCCCTTATCTATTATTTTTGCTGCATTGCAGAATGTCTCAACATTATTCACCGATGTAGGCTGCCCCATATAGCCGACTTCGACCGGGAACGGCGGCCTGATCCTGGGTTCGCCCCTTTTTCCCTCTGCAGACTCTATCAGGGCAGTTTCCTCTCCGCAAACATAAGCACCTGCCCCCATCTGAATCCTGATATCAAAATTAAAACCCTTCTTACCGGCAGCATTCTTACCTAGCAGGCCGTCCTTCCTGTACCCGTCAAGAATATGCTCAAGATAAGGTTTTAAATAAACATATTCATTTCTAAGGTATAAAATACCCTCTTCCGCTCCTATCGCGTAACCGGCAATCGCCATTCCTTCGAATAAAAGGCCGGGCATTTCCGTAAGAAGTACCCTGTCCTTGAAAGTACCGGGCTCACCTTCGTCCGCGTTGCAGATAACATACTTTTTTTCAGAAGCATTCTGCCTGCAAAAGTCCCATTTGGTATAAGCCGGGAAACCCGCGCCTCCCCTGCCTCTAAGCCCGGATTCCTTGATCTCTTCCATGATTGCATCCTGGGTCATGGCAACAGCCTTCCTGAGGCTCTCCCCGTTAGCATGCGGAGTGAACAGAACAGTTCCTTTCTGACGAATATTGCTGCTGACCATACCCGGGATCATGGAATTACCGCTATCGCCCCCTCCAAGCTCTTTTGCTATTACAGCAGCATCCTTACCTGAACGCATACCGGAAACTATTTTGCCGGCCATACCCGCATCAAGCTTTGTGAAAACGATCCCATTTATAATTGCGGAAGGCTCCTGGTCATTCATCCCTATACAGGGAGTATTGTATAACCCTATCTTACCGTCTTTTGTTACAGACCCGAAACTTGTGCCTGCTTCCTTTTCAAAAGCCTCTTTGACTTTATCGTACCCTGCCATCTTTGAAGTTATACTGTCGTTCAAATATACAGTATAATCCCCTGAAGGCTCTTCCGTGAAAAAATGATAAAACGAGACTGTCTGCCTCACATCCGCTAAAGAGATACCAAGTTTCTTGGAGATGGTCCCTATAGCTTCCGGCGAAATATACCTTTCACCGGACTGGATATCCAGAAGAATATCCATAAGCCTGGTCTTATCCTTGCCGTATCTTTTTAAAATTTTGCTAATCTTTCCCATACTCATCCCTCATTTTTTTTTATTTTAGAAAATATAGTTATTCATTAAAAAGACTGTTATTTATGTTTAAAAAATATATAATATATTATTTACTTAAAATGAAATTGAAACTAAAATATCGGTTAGAGTTTTTTTGCATATATCAGCTTTATAAATAATTGCTACATTGCGAGGGAATTGGCCGGAAAATCTATACCTGTAACAAAGGCCAATTCAGATTTCACCTGATTTGATTATGTAAATATAAAAATATTTTAAAAAAGTATTTAATCCAAATACGAAATAGTTATAGAGTTACATATAATAATACTCTAATGAAATTCCCTGTTGTCAAGAAAAAAATACTTATGCGGAAAAGGATATAACATAATTACAGGATATATAAATGTCTTAACCCGGCTGAGTTTTCATATTACAATAAAAAGAAAAATTAAAGCAATTTAATACTGAAAAGGCCTGTTTTTTTTATTTTTTTTGAAAAAAGTTAAAAAAAGTTCTTAAAACCAGCCAAAAATACCCAAAAAGTGTAAGGTGAAATTGTATATATAAGTAGAGGGTAAAAAAAAATTATAATCCGCCTTGAAAGCTTTCCCGGAACAAAGGCACTCTATAATATAAAAAACAAAGAAAAGACCGTCATCCTGAGCTGCACAGATTGCTCACCCTGCCAAGGGCGGGAGTGCGGCCACTGGCCGGGAGGGGGTTTTTTAGGAAAAACAAAATGGCAACAGCAACACCAAACATATTCATAAACTCGATAAGCGGGCGACTGGGAAATGTCGTCTTCTATAAAAGACGCGGCGTCCAGTGCGTCCGCCTGCATGTCATACCGCGAAATCCCGACACAGAAGCCCAGCGTATTATGCGGCGCAGCTTCGGCGACGCCGTGCGCTCATGGCAGGCCATGAACAACGATGAGAAGTATGTCTACATCAGAAAAGCCCGCTTCCTGAACATGAGCGGGTATAACCTGTATATCTCTAAATATCTGAAAAGAATAATGCAGGCGGTTAATCGCATTTCAACACACAAACCAAAGTCAAAAATCTCTTCTTTAACCTGGAACCTCAAACATTCAACTTTGAACCCTATCCCCATCCCCTCCGTTTCAGCTTCGGGAATAAGAGCATTACGCCTCAATAACGATCCCGGTCCTCCGGAATCAGGCCCGGGATGAGAAAAATACGCGAAACAGGCCCTTAACCAATTATGTTAAGTACATTTTTCAGAATGTATACAGGATAATTTTGCCCTGCCCGGCTGGCTTTTTGTGCTAATATTATCCAACTTATCGACAAAATAATATGATTTTAATATATTTCACGCCGCAAAATAGCCAGTCCTGACTATGCGGCTCCCGGCAGCCTCCTGCTGCCTCGAAATTTATTAAAATCATATTATTCTGTCGATTTACTGATAAAATTTCTAATAAAAAAATAAAAAGTCAGCCGGTAAAAACATCCCGCCTAGTTTCCCTTGCCAAACACCCGCATCCTGACCCCGGCAAGGACAAGCGGAGAATATTTTCCGTCTTTAAAATTCGAATAAGAATCGTCATCGCCATATTTAAAATCAAAAATATAGTTTACACCACCGCCCGCAAAAACAGACAGCCGTTCCGTAACATAATATCCGAGCATCAGCCTTGCCTGTAAAGCATGCTGATCCATATTATCGTCTTTCGAGAATATCTTTTCATTATCAATATGAATCTCGCCGGCATCCGCCTCAAAGTAAAATCTGCCTGCAGGTATATGCGCACCAAGGTGAAAGCCGTACGCGAAAGACCTGTCGATTTTCTGATCCAGGTTCATCCAGCCCGCGGAAAAGACTGTGTAAACATAATTCGACCTGAAAATAATGCCTGTATTCCCGGCCATAAGATTGCTTCCCCATGCCCCTATCTCAATACCGCCGTTCTCGGAAACGTTAATCACTCCTATCGGAAGCCCCTTCTGGGTCTTCGAAATATTCACGACTCCAAGCTGCAGGCCTTGAGCCTCATTCGCGATATTCACACAGCCTATCTGCGCCCCGCTTACGTTCGACGAAATATTCGCTACACCTGCAACCTGTGCGCCTTTCACACCATCACCCGCATAATTAAAAACACCGCTGACCTGGGCCCCGGAATGTTTTCCTATCGAATAATTAAATACTCCTGCCGCCTGTGCGCCTTTCGCATTCCCCTTCGCAATATTAAAGATACCTGAAGCCTGCGCTCCTTTAAAATTCTCTCCCGTATAATTGAACACGCCGGAAACCTGAGCACCTTTGGCGTTCTTTTGCGCGATATTAAAGACATGCGAAACCTGGGCACCCTTCATAGCGGAGCTTATAGCAAATACTCCGCCAACCTGTGCTCCTTTAACATCCCCTAAAGCAATATTTCCTATTGCTGAAACCTGCCCGCCTTCTACAGTAGTACCCGCGTAGTTTCCTAACACATTCACCTGGAATCCCCTGACATCTTCAGCCACGATCCCGGGGCCGACACCCAGGCTTACCCCGTCCAGCTTTCCGCTGTAACTCCCCAGAAGATTAAAAGTATAATAATGAATTGTCTTCCTGTTGCCCGGGTACACAGGAATAAGAGAAAAATCCCACGGAACAATCCTGTATTCATCATCCGGATTCTTTTCATCATCACCCCGCGCGACCGCGATCTCCCTGTCCGATTTCTTAAAATCAGTACTCGCCAGAAAAGATTCTTCCCCATCAATTATTTTTATGCGGGCCTCATACACTTGCCCGTCACTAAGATTTATGACAGTATATTCACCATGCTCCAGGCCGAACTGTATAGTTCTTCCCACGGGCTTTCTCAATTCACAGACAAGAGTATTATTGCTGTCTCTTATAAACAGCCTGCCGGTTATATCCTTATTGATAACCATGATGGCCGAGCTCTTTCTTATATCGGTCATAACAACATCCCCGGTACCGGACATCTGTATATTATAATTAGGATGCTGAGGCCCGCTTGCCGTCTTCTCAGTACCGGCCAGGGTCTCGTCATACGCGAACTGGTATGCCTCATTAAGAGTGATCCGCCTATCCTGGCTCATATCTGCCGCCCCTCTAAGCCCTGACAGAAGATAATGCGTAAAGAACGATCCTTTGATCCTGTCCGACTCCTGCGACGCCTCATCCATCGAGCTCGAGGTCATAAACGCGTATCCCTTCATATTGTACGAAGAATCTATCAGGAACGGCTTTCTCATTTTACCGCCCTTCAGGCGCGTAAATGCTCCGGAAGAACATGAATCCAGAATGGCAATGCGAACATCCACAGGCAGGCTGGTAATATAATCCCTTATCTCTTTATAATAGATCCTGTCCTTTCCAAGAAGAACCGCTTCCTCGTCGGAATGGCCTGAATAGTAGAATATAAGTTCAAGCCTTTTGGATTTCGACCTGGCTTTATTCACCATCTCTTTCATTTCCTTCATGCCGTTCAAAAATCCATTCCTGTCAGGCTCAGTCAGCAATATACTATCCTCAGGTAATACACCGCCCATCTCGTTAAGCACCTTCAGCACCGAATTCGCGTCTGAAACAGCGTACTGGAGCCTGGTCCTGTTTATGCCCCCGTCATTCGCGCCCGCAACAAAAGCAAACCTGCGGATAGTCTCCTTAGCCATGGATGTCCCCGGTGAAAGAAAAACAACCAGACCCGCAATATTGATAAATAGATAAAAAATCGCCAGTTTTTTTATTATTGGTTTCATTATATTATTTCCCATATATTATTTCCCTTTTCTGATAAGTATACTCACCTGTCTCACAGCGCCGGGTTCCTCCCCATAGATATCTATATCATCTTTTAAAACTTTTCCCTTATCCATAGCCAAAAGCCCGGCAGCATGTATAATATAACTGACATTCAAACTCTGCTCCGAAGTAATAAAAAAGAAGCGTTCAAAGTCAGGAGCATCATCAAGCTCGTATGAATTATCAAGAAGAACTTTCTTACCCATAGTAAGCTTAGTTGAACCATCACGGTCAGCAGGATAATGCAGCGTTACAGTTCCATTACCGTCAATAGATAAAATTATACCATACATATCTTTAAACGACGAGTACGCTATCTGCAGCAGGTCCCCTTTCCCGGCAACAGACCCGTTCTTAAGGATCTCAATATTGTTATTGTTTTTACGATATAAATATATCCTTGAGTTATTGCTCTTTATCCTGGTAGTCCCCGTATCATTTACAACAACCTCGCTGACAGGCGTTTTAATTACAGGAAGAACGAAGAAGAGTACAACGGCCGCAGCAGCAATAAGAGCCGAAGGCAGCATGAATCTTCTGTAAACAGGTTTTGAAGCAGCGATCTCTTTTCCGGAAGCCGTATCAAGATCATCGTATCTTCTCCTGATCCCGGCAACAATATCATGCTGCGGATATTTCTCCACAATTTCCCTGTCCGATTCTTGAATTTTCTCTATCCGGCTTTTTATCTCCGGGCTTTTTTTGCGAAGCCTGTCCAGCTCTATAAGCTGCTTTTCAGGCAATTCCCTGAGCAGATAACGCTCAATCATTAAATCGGATATATATTCTTCTTTCATTCTTTTCCCTCCAGGTAATTAACTCGTGCCCTTAAAATCCTGAGCCGTTTCCGGACGCCGGACACTGACAGCCCGATAACATCAGCAACTTCCTTCAGGGTCATTCCGTCCACATAATGCATAACCGCTATATCACTTGTTGATATTTTTTCATTTTCGAATATGCGGTCAAGATAATCCCTTATTACTATCCTGTTTTCCATTTCATCATATGTTGCAAGGCTATAAAGCAGGTCATCATTATTTACATGAGGCCTGTTCTTCTCATACCTGATGATATTCAGGCATACGTTCGTTGCTATCCTGAACAGCAGGCTGGAAGGATATGTCCCTTTTAATTTCTTTTGATTCTGCAGTAGTTTTACAAATACATCCTGCATCGCGTCCATTGCCCTGTCTTCATCACCGAGTAATGACCTGCATCTTCTTAAAACCATTGGGCCGTATTTTTTATAATACACCTCAACATCAATTTGCATTTCGCGGTTCCTTTTCCCGTTTATCATTCTAACACTTCAGGGTGAAATTTATGTTACTTTCCCAAGTATTATTATATTATTTATTACCTGAACATACAGAAAGTCAACTATTCACTTATTGATTATTAATGATTTCTCATAAATACAATATCAAATTTCAATAACTATTATGATTTATCACATATCAACAAGTCTCAATGACAACACTAAAACTTGACTTCCACCCCGAAATTCGGCAGAATGGTAAAACTATCCTCAGACGATAATTTCGGATTGTGCCCGTCAGAGTAAGGCTTAGTCCAGTTCCAGTCCTCCGCGTTTACCGGTTCCTTCATGAGCACGTTTATTACTTCAATATACCAGCTTACATATCCCCAAGTATAATTCGTCTTATGACTATATCTCAGATCAAGCGAATAATAAGACGGGAAGTGCCTGGAATTCCTGTCTCCCATAACAGGAACATACCTGTGCTTGTCCGGATAAATCGACGCGTAATTCATATCCTCCTCAGATCCAACGATCGGCGTATACGGGAATGATGAATAGTATTGAAACCTGCCGCTGAAAGTGTGTTTATTCATTCTATACCCCGCGATCATCTTGAAATTATGCCTTTGCTCATAATCGGACGTAGTCCATGTGTCTCCGAATTCATCCCCCACTCCGTTTTCCGGAACCCCGTCATAACCCGGCTCAGTGGGAAGCCCGGTCTTCTGTTTTGATCTTGTATACGTATAGCTCATCCAGCCGAAAAGACCGTTCTCGTTTGCCCTTGAATCCTTCCTGAGCATTATTTCAAAGCCGTATGCCCTTGCTTTTCCTGTACAAAGACCCGGCAGATATGTACCGTCAGATTCATAATGAGGATAAGCCTCAGGTTGATCGTAAAAATAATTATTGAATCCCTCAATTTTAAGAGTATACAATCCCAGTTCCTGCTCAACACTTATCACTGAATGCCATGCCTTTTCCGGTTTTAATTCGTCACCAAGTGCCGAGATATCCGTATTCTCCTCAAATATCCATGGATTGACCTGCGGAAAATAACTGTAATGCCCCCCTGCCGCGGATAAAGTCGTTTTTGAAGGAAAAGCATAGCTCGCTGTTAATCTCGGATCAAAAGTGGCCTGCCCGGACCTTACGAGATAGTCCGTTCTGATACCCGGAAGGACGGTCAGCCCCGAATATACGAATTTATTTTCAATATAACCCCCGTACATATGATTCGTTATCTTTTCATCGAGCTTATACGAAATGAAAGAATCCTCATCGCCCGGGTCGAACAGATCATCCTGTTCTGTAGGCAGTATTGTTTTGCCTGTTGCAGTAAAATAATACAGGGTATATTCAGCGCATGTTGTCAGCTCTGCGTGACCTTCAAGCCATTTGATCTTTGTCTTATCCTTGAGGCCGAACGTCCAGGGTCTGGAATGCACTCCCAGATCCTGTGCCCATGAAGCCGCTCCCTTTGCAGTGAAATCATAATAAAAATGAATATCTGCCAGGGTGCTGAAATACATCAGCCTGTTGCTGAAATCCCTGCTGAAGTCCGAATCGAAATACAGACCCTGGCTGTGAGAGAGCGAATCGTATTTCATTTTCGCATTCATAAACAGCGGGTCCTCCCCTTCATCCAGCAGGTCATCATTTATCAATATCCTGATAAAGTCTTTATGTCCGAAAAGCAGCATTGACGCAGAGTGTACTTTATTGAACCTGTATTTCATTTTATACTGGTAATCCCAGTATTCCGGCGATATCGGTATATCATCGCCCGTGATCAATTCACTAGCCTTTATGGCAAGCCCGATATAGCCGTATCTGCCTGAAGCGATAGCATAACCCGCGTTCTCAGCATTCTCTTCCCCTTCACCTTCAGGCTGAAGGAACGCGGGATTACCCTTACTGTCCCTGTAAATCGGGGTATTTATAAGAGAAGACACGGACAGCAGGCTGATATCGAAGTATCCCCCGAACTCATTCACCTCGTCGATAGTGCTGATATTCAGCACTGCCGAGGTAGCGGAACCGAATTCCGCAGGAAATGCCGAGGAATAAAGATCCATGTCCTTTATTATGTTCGTATTTATAACCGAATGAAGTCCGCCAAAATGCAGTGGGTCCATTATCGGAATATCGTCAATAAAATATTTGTTCGTCATACTGTCCATGCCGCGAATTACCAGGGGACCGAATATCCCTCCGCTTTCGCGGATAACTCCGGGAAGGGACGTAAGCGCGTTGACCGAATCCCCGAACGATGCGGGAACTTCCTTCATTTCCTGGGCAGTCAGAGTCTGCCTGGAAATGCTCTGTATCTCCGGTTTCCGGTCTCTCTTTCTGGCTCCCCTGACAGTCATGGGCCTCAGTTCTATTTCCTTATCCGCTTTGATATCAGGGCCTGTCTCTTCCTTATTATTCTCAGGTTCATCAACAAGCGGCCCGGGATTTTCCTCTTCTTCAATAATATTTTTATCCGTCGGATATTCCGATGGATATTCCTGCATATCGCCAGTCATATCTTCATCAGCAGATCGCATCTCCTGTCCGGAATCATTAGAAGAACCGGGAATTTCATCATCCGCTGCCAGAGAAGCCTTCCCTGCCGGATTTATAAAATAAAAAAAAGTTAAAATAACAAAAACATAAAGAAATCTTCTTATAAGCAGTCGCATAGTTTCCTCTCATATAGCTAAAT
>CAZVYR010000087.1:6937-12787 GCA_964631555.1 uncultured Leptospirales bacterium | reverse complement strand
CGAAATTCGCATTTCCGAGCGTTTTTTTTATCAGAAGATTAAAGATATTTACGCCACTAGTATTGATTATAATCCAAAGGATGAAAAGACAATAGAATTTTTTAAGATAGTTCAAAATAAACTTCTCTGGGCAATAAGCAGTCAGACTGCCGCTGAGTTAGTGTTCAGACGGGTTGACGCTTCATTACCTCTGCTTGGAATGCAGTCATTTGATAAGAAATCTGATTCTTCTATAAAAAAAAGCGATAATCTGGCGTCAGTTACAGGAAAAAAAGCAAAAGATTATTGACGCTACCTCAGGCGGACTGGAAGCACAGGCGTTGTTTTCAAGGAAAAGAAATTTTATAATAAAACATTTAAAAATTTATTTCTATTTAAATAAAATTACCTTGTGATTATTGTCATATAATCTAAATTACGAAAATCATTATATTGAAATTTAAAACCAATCCTGATACGAACAGGCACCTTAGTTAAATAATATTAAGAGGATATATATGAAAAAATACACTATACAGATATTAAACCAACACAATTTGAAAATAATGAAATGATAAAAGACGTCACTGCACGAGTTGTTGTTGGTAAAGAAGATGGGGCAAATAACTTCTGCATGCGTATTTTTGAAATCTCTCCAGGTGGGCATACTCCGCGTCATTCACATAATTGGGAACATGAAATGTTTTATCATTCAGGAGAGGGAGAAGTATATAATGACGAAAAATGGCACTCTGTTAAAGCAGGGAATGTCCTCTTCATACCACCAAATGAAGAACACCAAATAAGAAATACAGGACAAGAATTATTAGTTGTTGTATGTCTTATTCCATCGGGTGTCCCGGAATTATAAACGATTAAGACAATTTAATATCACTAATATTAGATATACATGGGAATAATATCCGCGATAGATAGTGCAGAAGCAAAACAACGAACTACGAAGATGCAGTCGTCCCTTTGCAAAGAAACGCCCTTTTACAACAAGACGTCCTTATTGCGCAGACAACAGGACGCCCATAACGCACCGTCGCCCGGCAGCAGATCGCACAACAGCAGATAAGACGGACTGGAAGCACTAATACGATAGGATGCCGGTACTATACGCGTGAAAATAACAGATCTTCTTTCAGAGTCGCTGGAAATAGAGGTAAAACAATAATGCCGCTGCCGATAAACATTAATAATCTCATGAGTGGAAGAATAGCAGAATGGGAACGCCTTGAGTTCAAGAAAGGCTGGAATCCTGAACCTGTTCTTCATACAATCTGCGCCTATGCCAATGACTTCAACAACTGGGGAGGCGGCTATATTATTATCGGTTTTGATGAAAAAGACAGCAGACCTGTATTACCTCCTGCCGGGTTGTCGGAAAATCAAATCAATCAGGTACAGAAAGAATTGTTGGGTTTATGCAAAAGACTTTAGCCGGAATATTTTCCTATTGCTGAACCTGTAAACATTAAAGATAAAACCATACTCGTAATCTATTGCCCCGGAGGCCAGAACCGGCCTTACAAAGCTCCGGTATCGCTGTCTCCAAAATCCGAACTTAAATATTACATCAGAAGGTTTAATAATACTGTTAAAGCAAACAGGAATGAAGAAAACGAACTTATAGCGATGGCATCAAGAATACCCTTTGATGACAGAATAAACCGGAAAGCTGAAATAGACGATCTTGATATCACACTCATAAAATCATACTTAAAAAGAATCAACAGTGAGATGTATAATGAAATATCGGATTCTTCAAAATTCAGCTTCAGCAGAGCGTTCAGTAATGACTTGGATACAGTTTCTTCTTTAACCGGATTGTTAAGAAGAATGAATCTCGTTGACGGGCCGGATGAGTATATTAAGCCGAAAAACATAGGTCTTTTATTTTTCAATGAAAATCCGGAAAGATTTTTCAATTCAGTCAGAATTGAAATAGTTGAATTCAAAGATGAGTCAGGCGACAATTTTACGGAAAAAATATTTACAGGCCCTGTTGATCGGCAGATATTATCGGCTCTGGATTATTTAAAGACGGCAGTATTAAAAGAATCAATTCATAAAGTGCAGGGAAAAGCTGAAGCAAACAGATATTATAATTATCCGTTTGAAGCAATCGAAGAGGGTCTTGTCAATTCCGTATATCACAGGAGCTATGAAGAAGATTCTCCTGTTGAAGTACGGATATTCAGGAACCGTATTGAGATCATCAGTTACCCTGGGCCGTTACCACCTCTCAGTAAAGACAATCTTAATAAAAAAAATATTGCAGCAAGAAAATACAGAAACCGGCGTAAATCGTCAGGTGTAATTGTAAAAATTCTTGGACATGAAAGTCTTTCAGGAAATATTAAGAAGGCAATAAAATTACTCTTTGAAAATGGTTATCTGGAATACACAATACCCGGCAAACCTAAAAGCAGGCAGCAGAAATATAAAACCACTTCTTCAGGTTTACAGGTAAAAAAAGCATAAACGCCACGGATTCATTATATGTCTAAAATAAAAAATAAAAAGATCAACGTAGACTTTCCCTTTTACTATTATCTGGTTGAATTTTATAAAAGGAATAAAGGGCTCATCAAAAACCATTATAAAGGCATTACAAAGAAATTTCTGGATTTTAATGATCCTGATAATGCCGCTTCCTTTTTAAGAAGACCGCAATTTGAAGCACTTGAGATATATGTATTTTTAAAGGAATATCTTAATAATCATCACATGTACGAGATATTTCAGCAGTGGTATGGGGAAAAAGGACTGTTTGAGAAACGGTCTGCCGCAGTAATTAAAACTAAGGGCGAAGAAGTTCTTTTTGATAACGACGCGGAGAATTTTGAAGCAGCTTTTAACGCAATAAAAGAATTCGATCTTGCTTATCCCAATTATATCTTTGCACTGACCATGGGCATTGGAAAATCAGTGCTTATGGCAACTGCCATTTTCTACGAATTTCTGCTTGCCAATAAGTTTCCAAAAGATCCAGGGTACTGTCATAACGCGTTGGTATTCGCACCCGATAAAACAGTACTCCAGTCTTTAAAAGAAATCCAGACTTTTGATAAAAGCAAGGTTGTCCCGCCTGAATATTTAAACTGGCTTAATACACATCATCGAGGATAGAGGGCAAGATGCAATGTCTTGCTTCTTCAACAATCCCTTAAATGGACAAGCAGCGCAATTTTTTTTAAAAACCGGGCAAAATGGGTTGAATTATAGTGAAGCACGGTTTTATTACTCCTATCATTCAATTTTAATAAATAAATTTGAAATAAAAGGAGAAAATATAATGGCAGAGGTTACGAGTACAATTCTCAACATAGAGCCGATAGATTTGGACTATGCTGGTCTTAAGAAAGACTCTCTGAAAGGCGAAGTCGCTGTAGTTACAGGCGGGGCGAGTAATGTCGGCCTGGGCTATGCGCGCGCAATTGCATGGGCAGGCGCAAAGGTTGTCGTCGCTGACTTAAACCCTGAGGCGGGTACTGAGACGGAGCGCGTGATTAATGCTGAGAACGGTCCTGATACGGCACTGTTTGTAAAAACTGACATAAGTGAAGAGCAGGATGTCAGGAACCTGGCGGCGAAAGCGTTTGAGAAGTTTGGTAAAGTCGATATTCTCGTGAATAACGCAATGAATATGCGTCTTAACGGGCCTGTATTAAGCTCGCCGGTTAGTGATCTTGACTCGTCCTATGCCATCTCAGCCCGCGGTGTCATGCTTGCTGTCAAGGAATTCATACCGGGAATGATTGAGCGCAAGCACGGCGTTGTAACGTACAGTGCGACGCAGTTTCACTATATGCCTCCGATGGTGGGAGGAAGCATTTACACTGCTGGCAAAGCAGCGGCAACATCAATTATGATGTCTCTTGCCAATGAAGTAAAAGATACCGGAGTCTATATATTTTGCCTGACGCCGGCAGGTGTGAATAGAATCGATTTCTCCAAAAAACCGACTCCGCCAAAAGGCATGGACCTGCCTAAAGGCGCGCCGAAATTTGACCCGTTGAAGTTTACAATGCCCGGCTTCAACGGCATGATTCCGCCTGAGGCAGGCGGAGCTGCTATAGTCTATTGCATTCTGCATGCGGAAGAACTGCACGGTTCGGGCATAATCATAAACGATGCGTTTAATGCGATGAACTATCCGTATCCGAACCCGGAGACAGTGAGAAAAATGGAGTCGAGGAGACTGACCGATATGGAACTGACGATGACTTTCTGCAATATGGGACCGGGCTTTGTAAAATGACAACACCCTGATTATATCAGATCTCCCAACGGACGGGGACAAACCCTGAAGAAACAAAAAAAGCAATTAAGAGGAAAATAATATGAAAATTACTGGATTCAACGGAAGCCCAAAAGAAACGGAAACACAACTAGTTTCATTAATTATCTCTCTTAAGATTTGAATAAAGAAGACATTGAAAACGCGGCTAACCGTGTACGCAAAGCATGGGAACTCGGGAATGCACCATTGCCCGGAGTACTTGAAATGCTGGAAGAAAAGCAAATTAAAATATATGACGTAGAGGCAGAAGACACCTTTGCCGGAATGTCTGCTTATGTAAATAAAATACCAGTGATCGTAATAAATAAAAAGAACTGCTGTTCCATATCATGCAATGTAATTTACATCGTTTAATGAACATAAAATTATAGACTCGTAAAGTGAGATTTTCAATGACTAAAACATTAAATTACAATGAAGAAAATAGCAACTTGAGTTAGTGAATTCAAGAAGCTTGCATTCGACTGTCAGAGAGCAAAATGAAAACTAAAGAAATAGAAGTAAAAACCTGTATGACTAAATCAAAGCTGACTGATTATGTAATTAATCCGTATACTGGGTGTTCTCATGGATGCAAGTATTGTTATGCTGATTTTATTAAAAGATTCCAGAACATACCCGATAAATGGGGAGAGTTTGTTTTTGCCAAAACAAATTGTCCTGAGCTCTTAAAAAATGAAATAAAAAAGAATAAGCCGGGGCATATTTTTATGTCAAGTGTTTGTGATTGTTATATGCCTGACGAAGCAAAGTTTAATTTAACTAGAAAGATTTTAGAGACTTTTTATAAGTCTGAGTATAAGAATAATTTTGCAATTGAGATTCTTACAAAGTCTTCACTTGTAAAACGGGATTTCGATTTATTAAAAGAGTTGGATGTTGAATTAGGAATGAGTATTAATCAATTAGATGAGAAAACTGCAAGAATAATTGAACCTTTAGCATCTCCACCAAAAGAGAGAATAGAAACACTAAAAGAAGCGAAAGAAAAAGGAATTAAGACCTTTGGTTTCATTTCGCCTTTTTTACCAGGTTTATGTAATTTAGAGGAAGTTTTCTCCGCATTAAAAAAAGTTGGTGTCGGTTATGTTTGGATTGAATTATTTAATATGAGAAAATCTGCAATAGACAAGATGCATCCGGTTTACGAAAATTATTTTCCTGACAAACTAGAAGAGTTTGAATGGGCACGAGATAACCAGAAAGAGTGGCATGATAAAGTTAGAAAAGAAGCAAAAGAATTAGAGAAGAAGTACAGATTAAAGATAAAAGATGTAGTGGTTCATGGAGGGGAGAAATAGGGGAATTTCCGAATATCGCGAAAATGAGTGCATAGCAATATTGAATATAAAATTTATGTTTATTTATAAACGGAAAAAAACAAAGTTCAGTTGGTTTTTTTTGAATTAGAATTTATATCTTATCAGGTATATTAAAACAATGACGACTCTGATGGTGCATGGGACTTTGGCTTGATCCAGGCATTTGCTGATCCTTCTGATTATGGCGGCATCTGTCAGGCTGATTTCAACGAGGACGGATGGATTGACTTTATTGTC
>CAZVYR010000087.1:0-6927 GCA_964631555.1 uncultured Leptospirales bacterium | reverse complement strand
GAATCCTGTCATTCTTTTTAAAAACGTTGTAAGTATACTTAACAATATTGATTGGATAACATTTCCTGATTTTATTATAAAAAAGATTTTCCTTCATCAATACCAGTAACAGCTTGGGCAGGTGCACGGCTTCTGTCATATTAATTAAATTTTTTTTAATTTTCGGCTTAAACTTCAAAAAAAATGCTTGATACAAAAAGTGTAGTGCACTATATTATATGTAGTGCACTACAAAATATGTATTTTGGAGGTAATTATGCCAATAATCACTGTTACGATGGGTTCTGTTTCAGAAGATAAGAAAAAAGCCTTAATCGAACGTTTGACAGCAGAAGCTGTAAGTATTACTAAGATCGGCGCAGAGGCTTTTACTGTTCTTATCAATGAACTTCCTGTGGAAAACATGGGATGGGGCGGTAAAACAGCGAAAGAAATGATGTCCGGTAAATAAATCAATTACCATGCAAGGAATTCCGGAATTCGCTGCATGGTAGATTCAATAAAAGGTTATTATTATGTCTATTCCAAAACCAGGTAAAGCGGTCAGAGGTTCGAAATCAGGTGCTCCGATAATGGCGCTTTTCGATCTCCTGGGTCGCCGCTGGGCTATGGGTATAGCCTGGCAGCTCTCAGACGGGCCGCTGCCGTTTAACGAGTTACAGAAGAGGTGTGATTCAATCTCACCGACAATCTTAAGCACAAGAATAAAAGACCTTATTGAAGCAGCACTAATAGAGCGTACACTTGACGGCTACAGGCTTACACCGCTTGGAGAAGAATTAATTAAGATGCTGAAACCTTTTAAAGACTGGGCTCATAAATGGAAAAAAATATTAAAAGAATAATTATGGATTCTCAAACATAATTTTATTATGCAAATATTGAATTCATACATTCATAACTGTATCCTGAATATTAATAGTAAAATTTTTAAGAAATGATAAATGAGATAAGTCCACACGTTTTTGATAATACATTCATTAGCCAAACTGAAATAAAGGAAAATGATTATATCCTTTGTTACAGGGAGAATACAATTTTATTAAAGAAATCGGACGATTATTTTGACATTCCTGTTTCTTCAGACTTCAGGGAAATTCCTACGGAAGAAGCTAAATTCCTGTTTTCCTTAAATTCACGAAATTGTTTTTTATTACAGAATTGCCGGGCAGAAGATGAGTTTTTGAAATACCATGATATATGGGAATTAAGAACTATACGCAGGAAAGAATATGCCTGGATTGGAATGGTCGGCTTTCACTTAATGAACTGGTACGACAACAATCGGTTTTGCGGCAGGTGCGGATCAAAAACCGGGTTGATAAAAGACGAGAGGACCATTGTCTGTCACAACTGCAATAATTTTATTTATCCAAAAATATCGCCTGCCGTAATCGTAGCAATTACCTGCGGTGACAAAATACTTCTTGCCAAAGGCAAAAATTCCAAGGTTGGCTTTTATGCCCTTATTGCCGGATATACAGATTTCGGGGAATCACTTGAAGAGACGGTAATCAGAGAAGTAAAAGAAGAGATTGGCATCAGTGTGAAAAATATACGCTATTACAAAAGTCACCCCTGGCCATTATCAGGATCATTAATGATCGGATATTTTGCTGAAGCAGATGATAATCAGCCTTTAAAAATTAATGAAGCAGAAATAGAAACAGCCGCCTGGTTTAAACGCGGCAATCTGCCTCCGCATGCTCCTAATATCAGTATATCCGGTGATATGATCGATGCCTTTGAAAAAGGAACATTTTAAGGAATTTATATTCAAATTCTTAATAATAATATAGCGTGTAAACATATTATCTTTTATTATTATATATATTATTGGTTGTATTAGGACTCGCCATAAAGATATCAGACTATTAATATTATACACAGATTTGTCGGAAATCACAATAATTACTCGAAAATACCAATAAGGGAGATGCTAAAGAATAAATTATAGTCGGATGTGGTTAGCGCATTGGATGTTTTCGAGAGATGAACTTTTATTTTTGAATGTAATTTATTTTTGTATGCTTTTGTTGTTACCAACTGCACTGTTCAGCTTTGTCATTAGAAATCATTCTGAAAAATATTTAATGAAATATGTAATATTATGAAAGAATGGATATTACCAACTGCAGGTATTTTTATTTGCTGGGGCTTATGGGGATTCCTACCTAAAGTCACAGTGAAATATATTGATCCTCAAAGCGCCGCTGTTTACAGCGTTTTTGGTAGTATCCTGGTGTCAATTGTTGTTTTCTTTTATTCGGATTTTCGTGTTGAAAGTAATCCACTTGGCATTTCATTCGCGGTCGCGACTGGTATAGTTGGTTCCTTGGGAGCCTTACTTTTCCTGTATGCAGTCAGCAGAGGACCTGTGTCCATAATAGTCACATTGTCGTCTTTGTATCCTGTTTTATCGATTTTTCTTGCTGTTGTATTTTTAAAGGAGGCAATTACAATAAAACAACTCATTGGTATTGCATTGGCGCTGGTTGCGATGGCATTGATTGGTATTTAAAAAATAAACATTACTCTTCAATGTAACGAAATATGTTAAGGTAATCTCTAACAATTAAAAAATAGATAAAATTATGTTACATTTCTTCTTTATTAGTATAATGAGGAAAATAGAGGTTACCTTAAGAAATTCTAACTTAATGGCCTTTGTAGTTGGAATTCTGAATCCGACTGCAAAGAATGTGATAACTCAAAAGATTTAAGGGGAGGGCCGGAGCGGACGCCCCGGTACGTTTGATCTATGTAGTGGATATCGAAAGATTCAAGAACGCCGGGTTCCAGGAGCCCGGGCTTTACGATACGGGGATTCAGAAATCATATTACTTTGTGGATACTGGCCTGATAGCGCAGAACGTGTACCTTGCTGCATCTGCAATGGGGCTGGCATCATGGTTCCATAAGTGCAACAGGGAAGCTCTTGCAAAAGAGCTCAGAGTGACGCAGAATCAGCGCGCGCTTTTCGGGCATACAATAGGTTATGCCCCGGTTTGAAGGAAACCGGTCTCCATCCCGTTTTCCTGCCGTTCGCTGAAAAAGTATATAATAAACGCACGGATTCAATGTTACTCATCCGGGGCTGAGTATTTCTTCCCCCGGGCCTGTATTCATTCTTTTTCGACATTCTCGTTAGGCCAAAATTTTTAACGATAATTTATCATTGCTCTTCGGATCCGCTCAAGGAGCGAATTTTTGCCTGTTGATCGAAGCCGAAACCTGCAAAAAGTTAACTCGGAACCCGGTTACGCCGGATAGTTAAAATACGAAGGTCTGAGCTCCTTCGACATCCATGAGAAAAGGCGGAGCCTTCTTTATCTTGATGCGCGAGTCGCGGAGATCCTTTGGATCGATTCCTTTGTTCTCAAGAGCGAGCTCGCAGAGGATGACATCTCCTCCTAACTCCAGGATATCGTTGAAGAGCTTAACCGGGTTCGGGAGGCCCTTGGGCTGGCCCAGCTTTTCGAGCTCATCCTTGAGCGTCCATTTTGCGCCCGCAGGGCAGAAAAAAATATGTACTTCATAGTCGAGGGCAAGCCCGGATGATGCAAAAATAAGCGTCGGCATAATATTGGCGCTAGTTTCACCGTTACATACAATAGCCATTTTCTGAGCCATTTTGTTTCTCCTTTTATTTGTATATAATTTATATTTGACGCCGGAAAGTCCGGCGGATTTTCTATTTATCCGTCAATCCGCAGCCACAGGGGCCGTCTCCTGCTTCGCGGCGGGTTTGAGAGCATGAATATACAGCGCCATGATCCGGTAAATCGAATGTGCAAACTTGGTAAACGGAAGCAGCATCATCAATACCATAGAGACAGATACGTGGAACAGGAACATCCAGTAGCCCCATGCCGATGCCGCCGGAAGATAAAGGGCGATCTCTATAATGAACCCGGTCACGCCGCTAAGCCAGAGGAGTGCAAGGAATATCCAGTCAGCCGGGCGAGAGAAGCTGTGTGCTTTATCTGTTTTACGCAGGCGGAAGAGAGATGTTTGAGTCCTTAAAAGAGATCATGAGCATTGATTCTGAATACGTCCAATTTTGTTGTGCAGAATGGTTCTGGAAAAAACAGGTTAATTCTTATGCTTTGCAAGTAGAACCGGATAGTTTTAAACATAAAGACACGGCAATAATTGATTTCAATGAAGCTTTGCATATTGAAAAGATACGAAATGAATTTTTTAATCGACTATATGCATTACTTGGAAATGCAAAGAAAATGTGAAATCGGCTAACAAGACAAATGCAGCCGACGCAAAAAGCTGCGCGGCTGATTCGCATAGTCAGGCGTATACACTTGCCCGTGGAATTTTTTTAGCCTTGTTTGAGGGATATCGCTGGATAAATTTTCAGAACGCTTTTAATGTTGTTCATTAAAAGAGGAATTATGAGTCTTACAATAACCAGAATGACAAAAGCTGATATGAGTCAAATCATGGAAATCCAACTTAAAAATCAACGTAATAATTTAACCCCAATCCAGCAGAAAAATGGTTTTTTATCTATTGCTTTTTCAGAAGACGAATTCAATGCTTTTAATAATGATCTCTGCGTTGCGATTGCAAAAGAACAAGATGACGTAATCGGATTTTGCTGTATTTCCAGCGCTGAACACAACTCCAAATTTCCGATATTGGATCAAATAATAGCGAATCTTTCTTCTTATTCTATTCCAGGAATACAAGACATGGTGATCGCAGGAAAAACATGTATATATGGCCCTGTCTGTATTTCACTATCTCAGAGGGGAAAGGGTGTTTTGGAAAAATTATTTACATTCGCATTAGATTTTGCAAAAAAAATTGGTTATTTATATTGCTTTTCTTTTATTTCTTCTGAAAATACTCGCTCATTAAATGCTCATATCAAGCTATCGTTTCAAATAGTAGGCAAAGTTAATTTCAATAATAAAGAATATAAAGTTATAGCTTGTAAATTATAGACGCAATATTTATTTTTAGATTTATTCCATGAACTTTGTTAATGGGCATATAGCCTATTAGTGTATTATGTGCTCTTTATTGTAGTGCCTGACATAAATTGCAATAGATGCGTCCAACTTCACAGACACAAAGTTGAATTTAAAGTTAGCAGCAGGCACCTGTTATGGTAACGATTACAGAATCTCAATATTATTCACATTTTGTCAAACTGTGTTGCTTGTAAATATTACGTCAATGTGTTTAGAATAAATCCATAAAAAGGAGAATTAGATGACAGAAATACCAGGTGTTCACATCACGCGATGGGGCCATTCCGGTACGAGACTCGTGCTGGTACACGGCGGAGTGCAAGGTACAAAAAGATCCGGTGCTGTGCACTTCTCAGCGCAGGAACGACTGGCACAACTCGGTTATGAGATTCTCGTCCCGGATCGGCCAGGCCATGGTCTGAGTCCGGCACCTAACCGGCCCGACGACGCAGAAGCTGACGGAAAATGGGTAGCAGAGCTCTTAGGTGACGGCGCGCACCTGGTTGGCCACTCCTTTGGAGGTTGCGTTGCACTGGCAGCGGCATCAGGACGCCCTAGCGCAGTGAAATCTTTAACGTTAATTGAACCCGGAATGCAAGCATTGGCGATCGACAGGTTACCGGTGCTGTTGTTTGTACTGAGGATGCTGGTAACGCTGAGGTTGTCATTTTCCGCAGAACAACGCATCAGGAGATTCTCGAAGCTCATGCACATTCCTGAATCGATGGGTGGTGCGGCAGATGATCACGAAGAATATGACGCAATGGGCCGGGCAATCTCAGCTTTGAAAGTCCCGACAAAAACAATACTTCAGCGGCAACTCTCGCAGCTAAGTCAGTCCAACATTCCTTTATTGGTGGTAACAGGCGGGTGGTCAGAAGGAGTCGACGTAACGGCGGATGTCGTTGCGAAACTGGGCAATGGCAACCACGTGACTATATCGTCGCCTCATCATTTTCCACAGATAATTTCCGACGCATTCAACGACTTACTTGTACAGTTCATGCGTGAAACGCAACACTGGAAATGATTTTCAGCGTTGATGTTCGGTGAAGTAAAGAACTAAAATATAAAAGCTTCAAGCGAATCCTAACATTCAATTATTGCACCAGGCTAAATCCGAAACATCGGGAAGAGTCTCCTCTAAAAGAGGAGGGTTAAACTTTGAAATTTACTTAAATTATCCGAAGGATAATATTACCCAGCGGAAGATCACAAGCAGCGGAAATTCCATCTGATTAAAGGCTATCTCTTAGGCAGGCAGATAGTTATACAACTCAATATCCAACGAGTTCTTCGAACCGGATATTGAGACAAACCGGGTAAGTGGACTACAAAGCTGGATGGATAAAGGGTGGATGCTGAAAATTTTGCATTATTAATCTTTTACTGTTTTACCTTCCATCCACAGATATATTACTAAGCCTTGCCGCCGTCCATTTAATTATTTGGGTAGGGAGCTGACTAAGAAACTTTTAATGTATTGTGCAAAAGAACATTGAGAAAGGTTAAGTTCTTTTTTAATATTACAACATTTTTACATTAGGTAAAGGGAAAATGAATTTTGAATTATTGATTAAATTCGGTGGTGTATTCCATCTCATATGTGCGATATCCCATATTTTTTATCCGAAGATATTTAAATGGGAAAGCAATCTTAAGGAATTATCAGGTGACACTAAATATATCATCAAGCAAAATCTAATGCTTTCTAATATTTCTATGTTGTTATTTTGGCTGATATTTGCATTTATTCCATTTTTCTATTCAAGAGAGTTACTAATAACGAATATTGGGAAAGCTATATTAACTTCAATAGTTTTATTCTGGACAGTTAGAATTGTTATTCTGCAATTTATAATTATTGGAATGAAATCGCGGGCATCAATACTTAGAACTTTATTCTTTATAATCGGTTTTTCCTTTTTTTTAA
>CAZVYR010000086.1:0-12978 GCA_964631555.1 uncultured Leptospirales bacterium | reverse complement strand
TTTCCCTGAGCAGGCGGTCAACTGGGAATGGATATTCGATAAAATAAAAAAGGCAGGAAGGCCTGTAAAGGTAATAAATCTTTTTGCGTATACAGGTGCCGCAAGCCTCGCGGCAGCGTATGCCGGTGCAGAAGTATGCCACGTTGATGCTGCAAAGGGTATGGTCAACTGGGCAAAGGATAATTTCAGCCTGTCAAAACTTTCAGGCCGTCCTGTAAGGTTTATAACCGACGATGTTATTAAATTCGTGAAAAGAGAGATAAGGCGCGGCCGTACTTATGACGCGATTATAATGGATCCTCCTTCTTACGGCCGCGGGAGCGGCGGTGAAGTATGGAAGATCGGGAGCGCGTTGTACGGTCTCATAGAATTATGCCTTGAAATAATGTCTGACAATCCCCTGTTTTTTCTGCTTAATACTTATACAACCGGGTTTTCTCCCGCGGTTCCGCATAATATTTTGAGTATATTAATCCAAAAAAAATACAGCGGGTACGTCAGCTCAGGAGAGATAGGTTTGCAGGTAAAGAATACCGGTCTGATTTTACCATGCGGGATTTTCGGCAGGTGGGAAATTGAGAAATGAAAATAGATGTCTTGTATGAGGATAATCATATTATTGTTGTCGAGAAACCGGTGAATATTCCTGTACAGAAGGACAAGTCAAATGACGATGATATGCTGTCTCTTGTAAAGGATGACTTAAAAGACAGATATAATAAGCCGGGAAATGTATACCTTGGACTCGTACACAGGCTGGACAGGCCGGCAGGAGGGGTAATGGTCTTTGCAAAGACATCAAAGGCTGCTTCACGTCTTTCCAGGGACATACGCGAAGGCCGGTTTAAGAAGGGTTATCTGGGAGTAGTCCACGGGGAGTTGAGGAATTTTTCGGGCACTCTGAAACATTTTTTACTTAAAGACAGGGATGCAAATATAGTAAAGTTGACAGATGATATCCCGGCGGGAGCGAAATTGGCCCTTCTTAATTACAAAGTGCTTGAATACACGGGCGGGCTCAGCCTGGTAAGCGTGGATCTCCTGACAGGAAGGCCGCATCAAATCAGGGTGCAGTTTGCCGGAACAGGCCATCCGTTGTTTGGTGATCAGAAGTACGGGATGGATAAAAATAAGCACGGTCAGCAACTGGCTTTATGGTCATGTGAGATACGGTTTAATCACCCGGTTACAAACCAGGAAATGTCTTTCAGAAGCATTCCACCATTGAAAGAGCCATGGAATTTGTTTACCACGCTGCAGCGGCCATGAGTTTTGTTTTATTTCCTGTAAACCGATAATATTTTAATGTATCGGTTTAAACCCGCGTGGAAATAGTTTTTGATACTTTTAAAACAAATCTTCTTAAAACAGGAATACCAGGGACAAATAAGGATAAAAATTTATATGTATTATTTATTTTTTTTATATTCCCTGATTTAATCGGTTCCGGATTCTTTTCAAGACCGCTTTTCCATGGATTGAGTTTTAGTATGGTTATTACATGTAATCCGCCGAATTGTTCAAGTCCGTATATATTTGCTTCCGGGAATTCATTTAATATTTCTTTCTTTCTTTTTTTGGCAAGTTCAACAATCTTTATTCTGTGGTCATAAGAAAGCGCACCGGACGGGCATGTGTTAACGCAGGCAGGCGTATCCCTGTAATTCGTTGTACACGCATGGCATTTATAAGCCTTATCTTTGCTGATGAACCTCCCTGTCCCGAATTCATTATATTCTTTTTTGCTTACATGAGGTACATTATAAATACATGCTTTCTCACACTCGCCGCAACCAATGCATTTTTCCTGGTCTATCACAACCCAGCAGTCATTCTTCGAAATTGCTTCAGCAGGGCATACTGTTATACAGTTTGGGATCTCACAATGAAAACATTTCTTGTGCATTATCTGCCAGACAGGTTTGTCTGTATCTCCGGCAGTCATTTCCGAAAAAATCACATGATTGAACGTAATCTCGGATAATGACAGAGGGTATGTATATTCCATGCTGAAAAAAGTTACGGAGTCTTCTTCAGGAAGATTGTTCCATTGTTTGCATGCTACCTGGCAGGATTTACACCCTGTGCATTTTGTGGTATCAACAAGGAAAGCTTTGTCCGCCATTTTTATACCTCTTTTATAATATCTGCCAGAAAAGCTTTGTATTCATGCACCGATGAATTAGGATCCCCAAGTTCATGGATTAACCGGTTAAATGTGTTTCCTGCTTTTTCATGTCCTGAGTTCATTACAATCCCGATCATTTCGATCTCTTTACCACCTGTCATAAAAGGCCGGATCCTTTCAGTAACAAGACAACGGGCAACTAAAATTCCTCTTTTGGAACTTATTCTGACTTTATCGCCTTGCTTTAAATTTTTAAGATCAGCAAGAGAACTGCTTATCTCGCAGATCATATCAGGAACAAGTTCCGCAAGCCACGGCAGGGTCATGCTTGCTGCACCGGGAAGCCAGTTATCGGATATTTTATATATAGTGGCAATAAAAGGATATTCTTTACTATTCCCCAGGGTCTTTAAAGCAGGATTGTTTTTATAATACGAATTGCCGGTAACCATGATTTGATTATTAAAAGGACTTTCCAGGGGTTCATAATGCTCAGGCAATGGACCGTCTGCCAGTTCTTTTACAAGGAGTCTCGCGACACCTTCGGGCAGCATAATGAACGGGTTCTTCTCCCCAGGCCCGGAATATTTTCCCCCATTAACCGGGTCGCCTTCCCATTCTTCATCCCATTTAATAACCTGCTTGCCGGTGTTCCATGAAGTCCCGTTCCTTGAGACCCCGGCCCTGTTGTATAATATTCTGGTATTACCAGGCCAGCTCCATGCCCATCCAGGGAATAATCCATGTTCGCCTGAACTATCCTTTTTGATTCTTCTTTCCATTAAATTTTTCGTACCATTAATGCTTCCGCAGTACAGCCAGTTTCCGGCCGCTGTAGAACCGTCATCCCTGAGATTTTCTTCATCTGTTAATGGTTTGCCCGATTTCCATTTAAAACCGTTTATTTCCTTTGAAACAAGTCGCGGATCAATTTGTCCTGTCGATCCTGAGTAGTTCCAGTTGGATTCTGTAATAGGTTCAGGGAAAAATGCATTTTGATAATTTTTATGCAGGCTCCTTACTGTTTTGAATATCTTATCGAATATCCATAATTCAGCTTTGGCCTCCCCTGGAGGGTCTGTAGCTTTATTCATCCATTGTACCCATCTGCCGGAGTTGGTTACACTTCCTTCTTTTTCGAATGAAACTGCGGAAGGCAGGAGAAAAACTTCGGTTTTTATTTTACCAGGGTCAGCATCTTCTTTTTTCCAGAACAGTGAGGTTTCCGATTCGTAAAAGTCAGTAACAACCATCCAGTCAAGGTTTTCCAGAGAGCTTATTTGTTTATTCAGATCAGGAGACAGCAATACAGGATTAGCCCCTGCTATTAAGGCGCCCTTTATTATATCTTTCTTTACACCATTATAAAAATCATAAGGTTCGTATGTCCTGTGAATTTTAGGAAGCCAGTTGTAACAAAAAAAAGTATTTTTTAAGGCCGTTTGGCCATAATATGCTTTTAACATACTGACCATGTGAGCATTCCTGTTTCCTGGAATATTAATGCTCATCTGATCATTTGTTACCGGTACTGTATTTTTAATATATGAAGCAAGATCAGGGTGCTCTGTTACATCAGGTGCCGGGAGATAACCAGGGAGATAATCCGCGTTCAGACCATTGTCGGCGCAGCCCTGCTCGTTAAAACCGCTTCTCAACCGGTTCAGGCCTCCCCCGGAAGTTCCTATGTTACCTAACAAAAGCTGTAAAATGGCAAGAGCCCTGACGTTCTGCGAACCGACTGTATGCTGGGTAATTCCTGATGAATAGATTATACAGGCTGTTCTCTCAGGAATATAACTAGAGGAAATTATATCAGCGATTTCCAGGAATTTTTTTGCCGGGCAGCCTGTTGTTGATGAAACAGCTTCAACAGAGTACTTTGAAAAATGCTTTTTAATAATTTGAAAAACAGTATCGGGATTTACAAAACTCTTATCCGTTTTCGGTATCCCTTTTTTATCCCGTTCATAATCCCATGTACTTGACGTTGATTGCGGATTACTGTACTGTAATTCGTGAATATTATTTACAAGGAACGGAGCATCAGTATATTCTGCCAGATATGTTTTTTGTATCCTGTTATTCCGAAGAGCATAGTTGATTATTCCCCCGATAAAAGCAATATCCGTACCTGGTCGTATAGGAACATAATAATCAGCGATCACAGAAGTCCTTGTAAATCTCGGATCGATGTGGATTATTTTACCTCCGGCTTTTTTTGCCTTCAGGATATGCCTGACTGAAACCGGGTGATTTTCAGCCGGGTTGCTGCCGATTATGATAATCACGTCCGAGTTCTTAACGTCTGTCCAGTTGTTTGTCATGGCTCCGTAACCAAGAGTGCTTACAAGGCCGGGATCAGCCGGTGAATTATAAAAGGCAGATTCGCTCCATATCTGGGTAATGCCGAGCAGGCGTGCCATTTTAGAGAGCAGGTAGCTTTCTTCATTTGTCAGCAGGGATCCCCCGACAACGGCAATACCGGTAGTTAAATTGGCAGTGCTTTTACCTGCGTTTTCGATAAAGGTTTTATCACGGGTGTTCTTTATATTATTCGAGATCTTATTTAAAGCTTCCTGCCAGGTGATCTCTGCCCATTCGGATGCAAAGGGCGCCCTGTATTTGATCCTGTCGATCCTTTTTCTGTTATGAATGCTTAATTGAAAAACGGCATTACCCTTCGCGCATAATTTCCCCTCGTTGACGGGATGATCCGGGTCACCTTCAATGTTTATTATTTTGTCTTGCCTGACTGAAATGGTTATTCCGCAGCCCATACTGCAGAAAGGGCAAATGCCGGGTATGGATCTAGCGCCCTTTAATTTTCCGGGGATGGATTTACATCCATTAAGAAATGATACCCCGGCAGTGGCCAGCGCGCCGAAAGCCAGGGCAGAGAGTTTTAAAAAATCCTTCCTGCTGATCTTCATAAACTGCCTTTAAAGAGAAGTGCTGGTATAATTAAACAAGATCAGGCTAAGCTATTGATAATGCCGGTAATATCTGCAAAAGAACTCAGCTAAATCTGATAAAGTTAAAAGTGAATTATAATTTGCGGTTGTTTCGGCGTTATGTCAAATAAAATATTATGATGCGTTAAGTACAAATGGTCTGTTTAGATTATATTATTAAATGTAAACAATTGAGTTGCGGTATTTCTAATATTACATTGCTGCTTAATCAATAAAACTGTATGATTTTAATATTTTCGCTGCGTTGTTCCCCAGAATGTTTTTTTTAGCTGTTTCATTATCAAGATTATTATTGATTGCATGCAAATACCTTTCGAAACTTATCAGCGGGAAGTCGCTGCCGAACAATATTTTCTCCGACCCGGTAATATTTACTGCAGTCCCGTAAATAGAATCGTCATAAAGATACGGGGAAGCGGCAGTATCATAGTAAATATTTTTAAGAGACGCGCGCACTTCCTTCATAAGCTCATAGAAAAAAAGTCCCCCGCCCCAATGCGCTAGTATTACTGTAAGTTCAGGGAAATTTTCGAGTACTGAATAAATGCTTGCCAGGTCAGTGCAGTGTTTGCCGGTATAATTATGGCCTACCGGCTCATTGACATGAAGACATACAGGCAGGGAATTCCTGAAAGCAGCGTCAAAGACTTGTTCAAGGACTGACGAACTCCTGCTGTCCAGGCCTGCCGAATAAAAAGCGATTTCTCCGATACCTGCCAGACCCGACTCTTTGATGTTTTTTACCCGGTCATCGATGGCATTTTTATCTTTGAGAGGGAGAATCCCGAAAGGAATTATCCTGTTCCCTGAATCCGACATTGCTTTTTTCAGATAATTATTATGTTTTTCGCAATACTCGGGCTTTTCCCAGGGGAAAGCCATTGCTACTGCGTAATCGATATGCGATTCATTCATTGCGTGAATCAAATTATCGTGATCGATCATTTTTGACTTATCATCTGAATACAAAAGTTCAAATACAGAATCGTTATAATATACAGACCGGTTTCCGATAATATCCGGGGGAAAGATATGAGTGTGAAAGTCTATTATCATTTAATCTCTTTATTAATCTCTTTTTGGGTCTAATTCCCCGCAGCTTTGCTTCGATGATGATTCCTTTTATTAGATATAAAGGAATCAGGTTAATTTATTTTTCCTGCCAGAAAGTCGTTATACTCATCCCATGTCTTTTCAATCTCTTCCGCTGCCAGCGGATCGAGTTTCTCAATAGCAAAACCGGCATGAACTATTACCTTATCATTTAACGCGGGATTTTCTATCAGGGAAATATCCACGGTTTTCTCAACTCCCATGGCTTCCACTAGCGCGGAAGTGCCTTCTATTTTTATTATTTTCATTGGTACTGCCAGACACATTTCCCTTCTCCTGATTTATTATTCATGTTAATCCATTCGCGGATAATAACAATAGAGTTATTGCATTTTTCCTGAAATATAAGAATTTTCCCCCGCCTGCGGCAGGGAAAAATCAGTTTTTCAACAAGTCTAATATAATAATTATAAAATAGATATGCAATTATAAAATGTTTTTATGGTATGTTTTATTATATGATGAATTATATTGCTCTTATGCAGAGGATATAAGCCCTGTTTTAACAAATCCTGGGCAACTGTTCTTCGGTCAGCAAAGGCAATATCCTCTTGCCGCCGATTGCAGTATCAATATAAGCCTTGCCCGGAAACTCCTCTGTGATCTCGCCGATTATACACGCGTCTTTGCCTTCTTTAACGCCTTTCATCTTCTTTACGATACCGTCCGCATCTTCCTTTTTCGCAATGACAATAACCTTACCCTCATTGGCGACGTACAGAGGGTCAATGCCGAGTATTCCGCTCACTCCTTTAACCTCGTCCTTTACAGGCAAGCTCTCGACCGGGTATAGCTTTGCCCCGTACGGGGCATGCCTTACTATCTCATTCAGCACTGATGCCACGCCTCCCCTGGTAGGATCGCGCATGAACTTTATCCCAGGTCCGAAGTCCCCGGTTATTCCGCTTATCAGGCTGTTGAGAGGCGCGCAGTCCGAGACAAGGCCTTTTGAAAAGCTAAGCTTGTTCCTTTCAGCCATAACCGCAATGCCGTGATCCCCGATTGTGCCGTTGATTATGATCTTATCCCCCTGCTCAATCTCTCTTCTCCGGACTTCACTCTTTATTATGCCTATACCTGTGGTATTGATATAAATCTTATCTCCCTTGTCTTTAGGTACTACTTTCGTGTCCCCGGTAACTATCTCTACGCCCGCGTACCTGGCCTGCGCTCCCATTGATTCAAGTACGATGCGCATCTCTTCCATATCAAAACCTTCTTCGAGTATCAGCGCGCATGACAGATACAAAGGATCAGCGCCCATAACCGCGAGGTCGTTGACAGTGCCGTTTACGGCAAGCCTGCCTATGTCCCCTCCTGGAAAAAATATGGGAGTTATGGTGAATGTATCCGTAGTAAAGGCGATTGTTGTATCGCCGATATTCAGCAGGGCAGAGTCGTCTATCTGCACCGTGTCTCCCAGTGAAGTCCTGATAAGCTTTTCTATCATATCATTCATGAGCTTGCCGCCGCTTCCGTGGCCTGGCAGAATTTTCTTTTCCATATAAATCTCCGGGGATTGATTTAAAACGAATATACTTCTATATCCAATAAATATTAAACAGGGATTTTCCCTAACCATATAAATAATACGCGGAGCACGGGCCTTCGCTGGAAACCATGCAGGGCCCCACAGGAAGCTCTGGTGTGCATACTTTCCCGAATAAAGGACAGTCAGTAGGTATTATCAGGCCCCGCAAAAGCTCGCCGCACCTGCAGCCGGCATGCTCTTTGGGTTCAGGAGGACTAACCTGGAATTTCTTTTCGGCATCAAATTCAGCATATTCTTCTTTTAAGCCAAGGCCGCTCATGGGGATAACTCCAATGCCCCTCCAGTTCGAATCAACAGGCTTGAATACCTCGTACATAATTTCAATGGCCTTTTTGTTGCCCTCGTCTTTCACTGCCCTGGTATATTCATTTACAAGCACCGCTTTTTTATTCTGTACAAGCGCCAGTATCCTTACAGATGCCCTTATCAGGTCATAGTCCTCGAATCCTGCTACAACGCACGGTTTGTTATACTCTTCAGGAATAAATTTCCATGCGTTCACTCCGATAACAGCACTTACATGCCCTGGAAGGATAAACCCGTCAATATTGGCATCCCCGGCGTCAAGGAGTGCTTTTACAGCGGGCACGGTTATCTTGTTCCCGCACAGTATGGAAAAGTTCCTGATATTTCTTTTCCTTGCCTGTAAAACCACGGCAGCTTCAGCCGGAGCTGTTGTTTCAAATCCCAGGCTCAGAAAGATGACTTCCCTGCCTGTATTCGCGGCTGTCTCAAGCGCGTCTGCGGGGGAATAACATATTTCAATATCCATGCCCATAGCCTTTTCCCTGCCAAGAGAACTGTACGAAGAAGGTACTTTTATCATATCCCCGAATGTGCAAAGTTTAACATCGTGTTTTTTGCCTGTCTCAATAGCTCGGTCAAGATATTCATTTGGCGTAACACACACAGGGCATCCGGGCCCGTCCACAAGCGAGAGGCCCCTGGGGAATATATCCCTGACACCGGTCCTGAAGAATTCCCTTGTATGAGTCCCGCATACTTCCATTATATTGATTTTTGATTCCAGCCTGTATTCTTTAAAAGCACCGGCCAGTTCTTTGATCCTGTTTTCCACTTTTTTAATACAACCTCATGTTTTATTTCTTTTAACCTCACCAGAGACATCCTTCTTTTTGATATCCTGGTAATCGCCAATTTTTCCCAATCAAGTGCATTCAATTCCCCATCTCCTTTCGGGAGAGGGGGTTAGGGGGTGAGGTCTAAATTATCTCTTTGGCAATAGCAAGCTGTCCGAGAGAAATACACCCGTCATTCGCGGGTACGTTCCTGTGAGTATATACTTCGAATCCATGCCCTGCAAGGCCTTTTGTTATCATATTGAGAAGCAGCCTGTTCTGGAAAACCCCGCCGCTTAGCGCAACCTTGTTTATATTGTACATATCTCTCAGCATTGCTGCTGTTTTTACAGTTGCATCCGATATGCAAACATGAAAAGCATAAGCGATATTGTCAACAGGTTCTTTTTTCATGATCAGGGATACGATATATTCAGTGATCTCTTCTGTTTGTATAATGATTTTATCTTCAGTCTGAATGAAAGGTATTTCAAAAGTACTGCCTGTAAAAGATTTTTTTCCCCTCTGCGCAGCTTCTTCCAGAAGCATTGCTGCTTCAGCTTCAGTGCTTATTGTTTCCGATATCCCGAGAATGGCGGAAATGCCGTCAAATATTCTGCCGATGCTGCACGTAAGCGGACTGTTTATTTTTTTTTCAATAATTTCAAGTACAATATTCGAACTGCCAGATCTAAGTCTGTCAAATCCCGATCCGGGCGATCTTCCCATAACAGGAATATCCCAGCCGAATCTCCGGTGCAGAAGCGACAGGCCTATCTTCCATACTTCTTTTATCGCGCTTTCTCCGCCCGGGAGCGGGAAATACGAGAAATGCCCGGCTCTCAGGAAATCATCCCTGCCTGCGATCAGGAACTCACTGCCCCACAGAGTCCCGTCAGTACCAAAGCCGGTGCCGTCATAGGCTATGCCTATCACTCTTTCATCCAGGCCGTGCTCCTCCATGACGCCTGCAATATGGGCATGATGATGCTGTACACTTTTTCTTTCAAGTCCGGCTTCCTCAAGCTCGTCCGCGAACTGCGTGGTAAAGTAAGACGGATGCATATCCGAGATGACCATGTCCGGAGAGAAGTCGTATACTCTTTTAAAATGCTCTATAGTGTTTCTGAACAGTTCGTTCCCGGCAGGAGAAGACAAATCGCCCAGGTGCTGGCTCATTATGATTATATCGTCCTTTGCAAGAGCAAAGGAGTTCTTTAAATCGCCGCCTGTGGCAAGTATTTGTCTTTCAGTAGTTGCAGACCTGAACGGGACAGGTACATACCCGCGCGACCTTCTGATAAAATTGAGCTTGTTGTCTTCAACAAAGACAACACTGTCGTCTGTCTGGCTTGATATCTCCCTGTTGTACACGACAAAGTAGTCGGCAATGCCTGCTAATTTACGAAAGGCATCATTATCCCTGAATATAATAGGTTCGTCCGATATGTTGCCGCTCGTCATTACAAGGATCATGTCCTTATCCAGCGAGAAAATATGATGCTGGAACGGCATATACGGAAGCATTATTCCTGTATAAGACAGCGAGGGAGCTGCAAGCGGGCTTATAATGCCTTGTTTTTTTGTTTTTAATAATACTATAGGCCTTTCTTTGGATAATAAGATCCTTTCTTCGGTTTCGTTGACATATAAGAATTCCTTTATCTTTTCTATATTAGCCGCCATAAGAGCAAAGGGCTTGAACGGCCTGGCCTTTCTTTGTCTCAGTATTTTTAATACATTGTCCGATTTAGCATCAGCAGCAAGCAGGTAGCCCCCGACTCCCTTGATCGCAATGATATTCCCTTCCCTGAGAAGCCTCACTGTTTCATGTGCGGCCATATCCGGGTTTATTGACATCCCTTTACCGTCCGGAGAATACAGGCTTAGCTCAGGACCGCATACGCCGCAGGCATTTGGCTGTGTATGAAATCTCCTGTCAAGGGGATGTGTATATTCATGAGAGCATTCATCGCACATCCTGAAAGCGGACATCGTTGTATTCTTCCTGTCATAAGGAATGTCATTAACGATGCTGAACCTCGGGCCGCAGTTAGTGCAGGTAATGAACGGGTAGTGAAATCTTCTGTCCTTCCCGTTAAAAAATTCAGTTAAACATTCGCCGCATACTGCTGTATCAGGCGCAATAAATGTCGAGCGTTTATCTGACGTTTTGCTTTCTCCTATCGCGAATTCCTTGTCATTAAAGGGCGGCAGTTCCTCTGCTATGATTTCCTGTACATAGGCCAGGGGCGGGCTCTTTTCCCTTATCTTTTTCAGAAAAGTATTAATCTCTTCTTCTTTACCGCCCGCGTTGATCAGGACTCCCTGAGTATCATTTATCACATTGCCTGTTAAATTCAGTTCATGAGCTATCCTGTAAATAAACGGGCGGAAGCCCACTCCCTGAACTATGCCTTTAACTCTTATTTTTATAAATTTCATTATTGATATTATTTAATAAATCAACTGCCCGGCTTTTAGAAGAGATATTGTTTAAAGATATTATGTTTTTGCACTTACTTTTTAAAATGATACACAAAAATAACAAAAAAAAGGGTTTGACTATATTATTAACGACAATTAGTATTTAATAAAACTAAATCGCATTGCATCAAGCTTTAAATAACTACTCAATAAGCATGTTTTACACAAAACGGATAATAATAAATTATTATCCGTTTATTGAGTAGTTATTATTTTACCCGGATATAATATTTAATTAATTTTTTGTTCTGCAGCAGGACACTTCAAAGTCCGTCTTAAAAATAAAAGCCCGGCTGGCTGCAAACCTTGTCAATATAATAGATGCCTGCGGGGGCTGCCGAAACCTGGCAGAAGCAGTTTTAATTCAGGACTGATTATTTTTCAAATAATTTAAAATCTGAGGAGGATTTGTAAAATGCATAGGAAACTAACGGCAATTATGGTTTCAATCATATTCACGGCTGCTCTTTCCTGTGGCGGAGGATCAGGGAAAAATGTAAAGAAAGACGCCGGCAATAAAATGAGGGGCCAGGCTACCGGTTACGGGACTATCTATGATAATGATACGTCTCTGGCAAGAGACAGGGCAATTGATGACGCAATGAACAAGCTTGTAAAAATGGTACTCGGCACCACAGTAGAAGGCAGAGCCGTAGTTGAAGATTACGCACTAGTGGAATCAATTGTCGAGGCCCGGTCCACCGGAATGGTACGGAACTGGAAGATATTAAAAGAAGGACCTGAAAAAGGGACATTCGTTGTAACTCTTGAAGGTGAGGTTTATCCCCAGGCAGTAAACGATACAATCGAAGCAACCCTGAGGAATTACGGCAGGCCCAAATTCATGGTTCTGATAAATGAATCGATAGAAGGAAAACAAGACCCTCCCGGTTATACTATAGCAGAGCTTACAATTATGGACATCATGGGAAATGCCGGTTTTGAATTCGTGGACGCTGCCGTAACACGGGAGCTGATGAAAAAAGATAAAAGCGAAATGGAAAAAGCCATGGCAGGCAATATTTCAGGGGGCGTACAGAATTTATTACTGGATGATATAGGAGCGGAAGTTCTGATTACAGGAACAGTGAGAACCTCAGACCAGAGCGACGCAATAAAAAGCCTGTCAAAGAATATGAAGTCGAAAAGCGCTATCGTAAATCTCAAGGCAGTGAACGTATATACAGGCAGAATACTCGCCAGCACGAGCGCGAACCAGCCCGGGGCACACATCGACAGCGATACGGCTTCTAAAATAGCAATTCAAAGATGTATGCAGAGCATACTGGGCAAAACCGATGAATCAGGCAAATTTATTTCAGGCCCTTTCATGAACCAGATCACGAGGAAATTCCTGCAGTCCGCAACCCGCCGCATGATAATGATAAATATAGCAGGGCTGAATTATGACGATCTGACCAAATTCAGAAACCAGATCGAACAAAGAGTCAGGGGGGTCAATAAAGTCTACTCCAGGGGACAGTCAGGGCAATACTCCAAGATCGAGGTTGAATTCGCGGGCAAGACCACTGATCTTGCAGATGAGTTGAACGCGAAAGCAAATAATCTCGGTTTTAAGATCGAAATAAAGGAAACATTCCCGAACAGGATTACGATGACAGCCAGCAAGCTGTAAGGCGTATA
>CAZVYR010000085.1:0-12980 GCA_964631555.1 uncultured Leptospirales bacterium | reverse complement strand
GTCAATTCTTCTGACTGTTCCTGATAAATGGCGGCGAAAATGCATTGAAGAGAATCTTGATTTTTCAGGCGGGCTGCATGCTGTTGAACATATTCTCATCGCGGCATTGCCGACACAAGTATTAAGCGAGCGATGGGACCTCGACGGTTTATCTACCATTGCTCATGCGCAGGTTGATCAGCCATGCATTTTTATTTATGACGGATACCCTGGCGGAGTCGGGCTTGCAGAAAAGGGACTCGAAGTCCTGTCAGCATGGGTAGAAGCCGCACATGGGATGGTAGATGAATGTGAATGCGAAGACGGCTGCCCGCTCTGTATTCACTCTCCGAAATGTGGAAGCAGGAACAAGCCTCTTGATAAAACAGCATGCAGAATGATACTGTCCGCAATGGATCGCGAAAAATCCAGACGCCTTAAAACAAAAGCTCCGGAAGTCCCATTTTTTAAACATACCGACAGCGAAAGAGGTAACTGCAATACTGCTCAGCCTCCAGGAAATATACAGGAAAATCCGGGGCAAATAAAAACCTTTAACCAGAATGATAAACTTGTTACACCTGGCGGTTTTCGTCTCCTGGCTTTTGACCTTGAAACTCAGAAAAGCGCTGAGGATGTAGGCGGATGGCATAATGCAAGGCTGATGCGTGTTTCAGTGGCTGTTATTTATGATGCAGTTGCAGACAACTTCCGGTATTACAGGGAAAAGGATATGCCTGACCTTATACAAAACCTGCTGGCAGCGGATATGGTTGTGGGATTCAATATAGACGGTTTCGATCTCAAAGTCCTGTCCGCTTACAGTGAATTCGCAGGCAGAATACGCACCTTTGATATTCTCTCCGATATTCGACATGTTTTAGGTTACAGGTTATCGCTTGATCATCTGGCCAGGCATACACTCGGCCGTTCAAAAATGGCCGACGGCCTGAAAGCTATTGAGTGGTTCAGGGAACAAAACTGGACTGACCTTGAAGCTTACTGCCGGGCGGATGTACAAATCACTTACGATCTTTTCAAGTTCGGGTTTCACTACGGATACATTCTTTATGAACATCATGGCAGCATATTAAAACTGCCGACAGACTGGTCACGCCTTATTTCGCGGGTTTCATAAGCTCTTCAAAAGAAACCGCTTTTTGCTTTTTTATATTTGCGTTATCGTAAATAAAATCCGATGCAGCATTAATAACAAGATCGGTTTCTATATTCTCATTTGTACCGCTTTCTTCAAAATCCTTTTCAACTTCTTCAATCGACTTATTGCTTCTTTCAGCGTAATTTTTAACGATCTCTTTATATTTTTCCTGGTCAGGCTTAATATTCTCGGCTTTAGCTACTTCAAAAAGAACAAGCGTAGACTTTATGTTCTTTATTGCGTCTTCCCTTACCTGGCTCAGGAATTTATCCCTTTCAAGCATACCTTTCTGGAATAATTCTTCAATACCTTTATCCTGTAACCCCATATTGGTCTTGAATTTTTCTAATATATTGCTCATTTCCCTCTGGATCATGGATTCAGGTAAATCGAATTTACTAGTTTCGATTATAGTCTTAATAAGATCTCCCTTAACATCTTTTACGACCTTATCATTAACGAATCTTTCAAAATCCTCCCTGATCTTTTTTCTAACATCTTCCATTGATTCATAAGTGCCCAAATCTTTGGCAAATTCATCATCCAATGCAGGCAAAGTTAAACTACTTATCTCCAGGATTTTAACCAGGTATTTTGCTTTCTGCCCTGCAAGATTACTATCTTCGTAATCCTTGGGATATTTCCTGGTTATCTCCTTTGTCTCGCCTACTTTCATTCCAATTATGTCTTCATCAAAACTATATTCGGTTTTATATTTGTCTACAATAACCGAGACCGGGGTTGCCTTAATATTATCTATTTCAGCTTCATCGATATTATCAATTCTTTTGGATTCGGCCCTGACATAATCCCCTTTTTCTGCTTTTTCTCCCTCTTCTTTCTTAGAAACAGTGCCGAATCTTTCTCTCGTAGACTCGATTTCTTTTTCCACATCATTATCTGTTATCTTACAAGCATTCTCTTTAGCTGAAAGATTTTTATAATTACCAAGCTCAACAATAGGCGCAACATCAAACCGTACATTGAATTTGAAAGGCTGCGCTCTTTCAATTTTATCAAACTCAATCTCCGGCTGGCTGATCGGTGAAAGATCCTTTTCTTTAAGTGCCTCAATATAGTAAGTTTTTACAATATTCTCCGCAACTTCAGTATCAGCATTACCTTTAAATTTCTTTATTACTATATCAAGCGGAACTTTACCTTTTCTGAATCCGTCAACTTTAACGTTCTTTTGTAATGTATTAAAGACCTTTATGTACTCATTTTCCACTTCGGTATCAGGAACTTCAATTTGTAGTTCAACTCTTGCGTTTTCTAATTTTTTTTCAGAAATGATCAACTTTCCTTCTCCTGTTTATTAATAATAATCCGTTATTGACTGATATAGTTATTCTGAATAACACAACAGGAATAATTATATAGTTATGCACAGTAAATGATTGTATTATATAAAAATTCACTTATTTTGAACCAATAATTTATTAATACAACCAGTAGTCAAATCATATTTTAATAAGATTGATCGTTAATAAGTAACAGCTCAGAAAGTGTGATGCCACTCAGTTTTTGACTAAATACATTAATGATAATTGACCAAATACTGAATTGTAATTATCTTTATATAATTGCGAGGCATAATAACGAACCAATTTATTGACTATATAAAAAAAAGCCGCTGCTGTAGAGCGGGCGGCTATGAGCGGGAAACGGGATTTGAACCCGCGACTTCAACCTTGGCAAGGTTGCACTCTACCACTGAGTTATTCCCGCGTTTTGCGAGCGAAGGGACTTGAACCCCCACGCCTTGCGGCACCAGATCCTAAGTCTGGCGCGTCTGCCAGTTCCGCCACGCTCGCTGATTATTGACAAAGTATTATAAGCACTATTAATTTTCAAGCCTATTTTTCACAGGAAAAATATCCGTAGCGGAATTATCAAATTAAACCTTGAATAGAATAATCAAAAAATAGTATATTTTAGTCAAATATTTTTTTAAATAATAATTAAAAAACAATAGAGATCAAGTTCATTTTAAGTTCAATAAAACCGCATAAGGCACCACCTGCCCATTAAATTTGATATTTTAATCCCTTCCCTCCGTTTCAAATCCGCAATCAAATGCATCTAACTAAAATGCTAATCCATTTCAGCCATAATTAACTCATAATATTTTATTGTAATTATAAATAATTTTTATAAAATAATGCAATAAAACACACTGATTTTCGTTCTAATAATCAAATGGAAGAAAAAACTAAACATAAAATCGCTGAATTTATCAGGACAGAGAATGCTAAATTGATAAACTATGTCCGGTATCTGATAGACGATACAGCAGAAACGGAAAGCGAAGATATAATCAACGATGTATTCTTGAACATCTTTGATCTGCCGGATATTTCCATACCTGTAGATAATCTGGCTGCTTATATATACCGGTCAATTCGTAACAAGGTTATTGATATATTCAGAAAGAAAAAGTTTGAATCAGTATCCTTATCAGAGACAAATGGCGAGAACTCTCTGTCATTAAAAGATCTTCTTTATGACGGCCGCTATAACACTGAAAGGATCATTGAGAATAAAGAAACCATGGATTCTTTATTCTCAGCTATCGACGAACTGAGCGATATATACAGGGAAATTATTATCTTAACAGAGTTCGAAGGTAAATCATTTATGGAAATATCCAGGGAATCCAATATTCCTATCGGGACATTGCTATCCAGAAAATCAAGAGCTGTAAAAATGATCAGAAAAAAACTGGATAATATATTAACTGATAACTCCCAGCGTTATTTCACGCCGGGCAACAGTATAAACGGTTTGCTGGTATAGAAATATTATTTAAAATAAATCAAAACAAGGAGGATTAAAATGTCAATAACAGATGCACATAACAAAAGATACAGTATAAAAATATTTAAAATTACCGGAATGGTAATCGGTAGTATTATTATTGCCGTAATTTTCGCATTTATCTTCGGGTACATAGTACTGTTATTATGGAACTGGCTCATGCCTGCATTGTTCGGTTTGGGAACTATTACTTATATGCAGGCTTTCGGGTTGATATTACTTGCAAAAATATTATTCAGTGGTTTTAAAGGTCATCCTCATCCCCATTCTTACAATAAAACTCACTGGACTAAACATTATCATAAATATTTTAATGATAAGAATGGAAGCCTAAACAATGAATCTGAATATTTTAACAGCTTTTGGAAAAATGAAGGTAAACAAGCTTTTGATGAATATGTAATGAGAATGAAAACCAAAGAAAAAGAAAAAGGCGATCTATAATAAACTGCAAAGACGAATATTCATACTATTCCAATGATAAAATATCGCCGTTCAGATGAACCATAATTTGAACGGCGATATTTTTATTATTTTGACTGCAAAATTAAGAAATCAATATTCACAAGAACACCCTTACATATACAATAATTTCATAATCAATATTTCTATTGACTTTTCTAAAAAAAAATCTGATAATAATCCCGCCAATAATGATATATTGCCAAAAGACTGTTAAAATTTTAAAAAAATTTTGTATGTTTTTGTACAACAATTTTCTATTAAGTAATGTAAAATATCAACGATCTTAAACAAGATACACAACTCAAAGATTATTTATTCCTGACAGTAAAAACTGATTTTTCATCATAAAAAAAGAGGAGGTTTCTTATGAGTTCGAATTCCAGTTCAAAATTATTCAGCTTACCGATGATCATCGCCCTGGTGTTTATTCTGGCAGGCGGTTTTTTTGCATTTCTTGTTCAAACATCCTGCGGAGACATAGATATTCGTGATGTACGCTTCATGGGTTCCAACCGCAAAATGATGAGTGCTTTACTCTACATACCTAAAAGCGCAACCCCAAAAAATAAAGCTCCAGGGATTCTTGCCATTCACGGATATATCAACTCACGTGAAACACAGGACGGATTTGCAATCGAGTTCGCCCGCAGAGGTTACGTTGTACTTGCACTTGATCAGACCGGGCACGGTTATTCCGATCCTCCAGCATTTGCAAACGGCTTCGGCGGAATAGACGGGCTCAGGTATCTGCGCGGCCTGGACTTCGTTGATCCCGATAACATAGCACTCGAAGGACACTCCATGGGAGGCTGGGCAGTGGCTATTGCCGCAGGCGCACTACCAAACGGTTATAAATCCATTATAATCGCCAGTTCATCAACAGGCACATACGGAGCGCCCGAAGGTACCGCAAATTTCCCGAAAAACTTAGCTCTTATTTTCAGCAAATATGATGAATTTTCATATCTAATGTGGGGAACGCCTGTTCCAGGAGATGTTGTTAATACCAAAAAAATGCAAAAGCTTTTCAATACTGATAAACCTGTAGAAACAGGGAAACTGTACGGATCAATTGAAAAAGGTACGGCAAGAAAGTTATACAGACCCCCGGTAATCCATCCCCGTGTCCATTTTTCCACAGAAGCAATAGGCAATGCTGTTGAATGGATACAGGCTACACTTAAAGGCGGCAATAACCTGCCCCATTCAGATCAGACATGGTACTGGAAAGAGATATTTACTTTTATCGCTCTTATCGGAATGATTATCCTTCTGATTGTCACAGGCAATTATCTGCTAAGCAAGGATTACTTTAAAGTACTGAATGAAGATCCGGCACCTTCAAAAAGCCTTTCAGGCTGGGGATGGTGGGTAGGTGCTGTAATAACCATTCTGCTTCCGTTGCCGATATATGTATGGGCCTGGGCTACTTTCGGCAATCCGCAAGCCGGGCCCGGCAAAGCCCGGTTTATCTGGCCTGAGAATATAACAAATGTCGTAATGTTCTGGGCACTTGGCGTTGCAGTGATCTCTCTGATCCTTTTTCTGCTATGGCATTTCCTATCAAACAGGAAAAAGGGTGCTGAAATGGCGGATTACGGATTAACATGGAAAGGTCAGGGTCTCAACTGGGGCAGGATCGGCAGATCCTTCCTGCTGGCATTGATCGCGGTCTTTATCGCACACCTGACTCTCGCATTTTCAGACTGGCTTTTCGAGACAGATTATCGTTTATGGGTTTTTGCTATTAAACACCTGGATGCCCTGCACTTCGGAATCATGTTAGGTTATATTATCCCGTTTACTGTGTATTTCCTGATCCTTGGCATTGTTATTCACGGGCAAATGCGCCCCGGCAAATCAGGTTCCGCGCCAGGGTTTGGAAAAGAAATAACAGTTAATATTGTGCTGCTAATAGCTGGTTATATTATTTTTCTGCTTTTTCAATATCTTCCGATGTTCAACGGCGGAAGCCCGGCAATACCGGAACTCGCGCTAGGTGCAATTATCCTGTTCCAGTATATTCCGATATTTATCATAGTTGCCATTATCGGTACCTTCTTCTATCGAAAGACAGGACATATTTATGTCGGTGCATTTATGAATGCTTTACTTATCACCTGGATAATTATTGCAGGCCAGGCTATTCATTACGCTTATTAAAAATGCATTTTAAATAGTAAATCTTAATTCCCCTTTTCCTTATTCAGGAAAAGGGGAATTGCTAAAATAGACTATAACCCGATATTAAACAACTTGACACTGATGCTTTTTAAGATAAATTTTAAATCTTATTGATTTGCAATACAGTCAGACATACTACTGATTTTCCAACTGATTATCGGGGTTATATAAAAAATGCATACAGACGGTATATGGATTAAAGACACAAATGGCCGAGTATTATTACTGCGTGGCGTTAATCTCGGAGGCAGCAGCAAGATGCCTGTCATTCCTGACGGAGCAACGTATAAACGCGAGGGTTTTTATGATCATAAAAACGTCTCTTTTGTGGGCCGTCCTTTCCCTCTTGAACAGGCTGATGAACACTTCTCAAGGCTGAAAAGCTGGGGACTGAATTTCATTCGCTTTCTCGTCTCATGGGAAGCCATCGAGCATAAAGGCCCGGGTGAATACGATACTGCCTATCTTGATTACATCTTTGAAATAATAAAAAAAGCAGGCGACTATGGCATACAGGTGTTCATAGATCCGCATCAGGATGTATGGAGCCGGTGGACAGGGGGTGACGGTGCCCCAGGATGGACTCTTGAAGCTGTCGGCATGGATATTACCAGGCTTGCTGCAACTGGTGCTGCCATTACGCACCAGGAGCACGGCGATCCTTTGCCGACAATGATCTGGCCGACAAACAATATCAAGCTTGGATCAGCAACATTATTTACTCTCTTCTTCGGTGGAAACGACTTCGCCCCTGAAACAAAAATAGATGGTGTCCCTGTACAGGAATATCTTCAAAACCATTATATTAACGCGATCAGTCAAATAGCCATTCGTTTAAAAGACCTTATGAACATTGTAGGCTTTGATACACTTAACGAACCGGACCCTGGCTATATAGGATTCCCTGATATTGGCTCTCTCTCAAAACAGGGTTTGCTGTGCCTCGGTCCTGTGCCTACTCCTTTCCAGGCAATGCTCCTGGGATCAGGACACCCCCAAAGTGTTAATGTATGGAAATTTACTAAAGAAGGCATAGAAAAGAATACTGCAAGATTGCTGAATCCTTTCGGTGAAACTCTATGGCGTAAAGGTTATGAGTGTGTCTGGAAACAGAACGGAGTATGGACAGATAAAAACCATGAGACTCAGCTGCTTCGGCCACACCATTTCTCCGAATTAAATGGAAAACCTGTAGATTTTACGAACAATTATCTAAAGCCGTTTGTCCTGCGCTATATATCCGCTATTCGCGAAATACTGCCTGATGCTATAATGTTTTTTGAAGGCAGTATGCCTACAACAGAATATTTTAACTGGAAACCCGAAGACCCGGATAATGTCGTTTACGCAGGTCACTGGTATGACGTCATGACCCTGTTTACAAAGGAATATCTTCCGGAAAAAACTATGGATAATCCTGGAAATAACGACAAAAAAAATCCTTCCGAAGCGGGTGAAGAGTTCATTCAACAACTGGCAGATTATAAAGAATCTGCTCACAAGTATATGGGCAGTATTCCGTTACACATCGGCGAATTCGGATTAGCATTCGATTTAAATAACAAATCAGCGTATGTCACAGGAAATTTTAGCGTGCACATAAAGGCACTCGACGCATATTTTAACGCAATAGATGACAATCTGCTGAACTGTACCATCTGGAACTATACAGCGGATAACACAAATTTACACGGCGACAAATGGAACGACGAGGATCTTTCCATATTCAGCTATGATCAGCAGCAAGACCCGGACGACATCAATTCAGGCGGACGTGCACTTAAAGCAATAGTAAGGCCTTATGCGCGTAAAATAGCCGGAGAACCGCTTTATATGCGATTTGACCTTTCAAAACGCATACTTGAAGTCAAGTTCCGCCATAATAAAAATATAAAAGCACCTACCGAAATATTTATCCCGAATTATCAATACCCTGAAGGATATAAGGTTGAACTTTCAGACGGTAATTACAACACAGATATACAGGCTCAAATACTAACTGTGCATCACACTACAAATCAGGAGACTCACCTGATCAAAATCAGCCCCCTAAATCCGGACAATTAAATAAAAAAATATCGCTATAATATAATTTATGTATTTTACTATTATTAAATATTTATACTATCAGACTATTTAATATATCTTATGGGGATTAACCAATGCTATTTATCAGGCTTAAGCTTAGCAATACTCATATAGTTTTAAAAAGAACAGCCTTATTCCAACTCTTAATTTACATACTTTTCGCGTTTGGCGTATGTAATACTACCGAACCTTCATTGCGGATATCATTTACAGGTGATGTTATAATGCATCAAAAAGTTCAAAGGCTGGCACTGAGTAAAAAACTTTCATTGCAGAAAAATAATAACACCGGAAAACAAAATTGCTTTAATTACTTATTTGAAGACATGCGCGAATATTTTCTAAGCTCTAACGCGGTTTTCTGTAATATGGAATTTCCTGTTATAGCTCCCTATAAAACAAACGGCTTTGTCTTTAATTGCGATCCTGCTGTAATCGATGCATTAAAATATTCTGGGATTACCCATTTCAGTATAGCTAACAATCATATAATGGATCATGATCTGGCAGGACTAAAATCAACAATTGATCATCTCGAGAAAGCAAAAGTGCATTATTCCGGAGCGGGCCTTACCAAGTCCGGCAAAGGAAGACTCGTGTTACTCGACTTACATAATATACGTGCAGGAATATTATCGTATACAGCTCTTATGAATTACGAATTCCCTGATGCTGACGACGTATTTATAAATTCTTTGAACAATATTGACCAGGTAAAAACTGATATTATTAAATTAAAGAAGAATTGCGACTACCTTATAATGATAGCGCATTTCGGTAACGAGTACTCCATAAAACCAGACCCGAAATATGAAAAGCTGATGAAAGAATTGTGTGATACAGGGATTGATCTTGTTATAGGGCACCATCCCCATGTGCTTAACAAGCTTGAAAAGTATATTACCAAAGACGGAAGAGAAGCATATATTTTCTACAGCCTTGGAAATTTCATCTCCAGCCAAAAAAGAAAAGTCGTATCAGAAAAGAAATCAATAACACTTAAAGAGTCTGCAGTAATAACAGTTATCCTTAAAAAAGAGAATAATCATATAAAATCCCGATTTGAAATTCTGCCTGTCACTACTATCAACACAGACACCGAGATAAAGGTAATGCCCCTCGAAAAGCTGATCAATAACTTATATTCCAACCTGGAAACCTTAAAGCCGGATGAGAAAAAAAACATTCTTAAAGAAATAAAATCATCTCAAAAGAAAAGTTCCGATATTAAGGCTGTGCTGCTGGATGGCAAAGAATATTCTGACATTCTTTTCCTAACACCTATAGAATCATTCGATAAACAAATTCCCAGATAGCCTGTCCAATTGCTTTTTCAGGATTTATACCTGAGTATCAGACACTGTCCGCTGGCTGGTTATACTGCAAAACAGAAATAATAATAAAGCTCCCAGCAGCAAACAGTATGGAATTAAACAATTGGGAGATTAAAGATCAATCACCTGTAAAAAAAATATGCTACTTATTTCTTTCCTTGACTCAACAGAAAAATAAATAACAATATAAAATAATATATTTTTTCAAAAGGAAAATATGCATGGAACAACTCGGAATTATGCTTTATGGATACAATCAGGAACACGCAGCAATAATTAAAAATGCTCTTGAATCAATACTCAACGATAAAATCATTATGATCAGCGGATCATATAAGGAAACAAAGAGAATAGAGGATATAATCGCTGATGGAACTTTTGATTCTTTTGAAGATAAAGACGATAAAATATTGATGTTCCTGGGCTTTAACGACGAGCATATCAATGCAACTCTGGGAGGATTTCCGCGCTCTGCGGATATAACACGCCCGATATTCTGCGGCCTGACTGAAAATAATATTACATGGACCCTCACTGATCTGCTTGAACACCTCCTTGAAGAGCATCGCTATTGGAAAGAAAAAAACAGGTAAAAAGAATGTGCCTGGGAATAAAAATATATTCTGGTTAAAACATTACTATTCCTCTTCCACACAAATCAGCCGTCTCGATATTGCCCTGACCGTCCTTATAAAAAGATAAATAATAAGTAAACTCAGAAATATAAGCATAGTCACTGCAATATATTTAAACATGATCATTTGTGTTAAATGAAACATAAAAATCGTGGCAATCGTTATTGCAGCCATGGGAAAAGAATAAGCCCACCATGAAAGATAAAAATTTAATTTAGCGAATTTTTTAAACTGGAGCATAACCAGAATAAACATAAATAAGGAAAAATAATATAAAATTTTAGCAAACGGATCAAGATGGCCTGTTAATTTAACATAACTGATAAAAGCAATAGATGGAGGAGCAAATAAAATAAAGAATGTAGGTATAAGCTTATCGGCAATAGGATGATGAAATATCACCCTGTTTAAAATAATGGCAAAAAGGACAATCCAGAATAGAATGCCGATACTGAAAAAGAACCACGATATTTCATAGTTAAAATACTCAATGCCCGCAATAGGAACAATTACGAATCCTACTATCGGAATAAACCACGCCGGATTTAAATGATGAATCTCATATTTAGAATGATTTAACCATGAAGAAATAATAATTAAACTAAAAAAAAGCTGTAGAATCGTACCAATAATCCATATATACTTTGATACCGATTTATTCAATGAAATAAATATAACACTGTTAACTAAAAATATCTTAGCAATAAGCGGAAAGAAATTTAATTTTATCGGATGGTTAAATTCTTTTTTAAATTCATCAGTAAAAAATATAACTTTAATTAAGTATAACAATAAAACAAATCCAAATAAAATTCCAGTGATCCACAAAAGATAATTGCTTATAGGGAATGATAATCCCAGTATTTTTTCAGCCCTCTGAAAAGCCAGCGCAAATCCCGACATACCGAGAATAATAGCGAAAAAAGATATTGGAAAATTCTTTATACGTTCATTAAAAAGCATAACAAGCCCCTTTTAAAATAATTTTCATACTAAAAATACATCAATCTATCTATATATCTAAATATTTAAATATATAGATTATGTCAATAATAAATATTTGATTTTATGTATTTTTTATGCTTATAGGTGAGCACTTAAGCAGGATATTAAGAATATTTTATTACTGTAAAACATACTGCTGATACTAAAAAAATAATTATAAAAGCCTTTTTTATTTCGTTCCGGAGTCGCTTCCGCTCCGTTTACTATTCATAATATAACCGTCCTATCGGGATCATCTGACTCCTTCCTATCCGTTTCCCCTCCGTTCCTTATTCGTATATTAAACGACACAGGAATAAATTCCGCTTCAGATCAATGAATAATATAAAACCTTATCTGTTATTCCGGCAGGATAAGCGGAAAAAGTCAGCCGGCAGGCTGACTAATCTAAAAATAATATCTTAACTGAAGATCATACTTTTGTGCACTTATTTTCTCTCCGTACTGCGAAGAGGTAGGTCCATATAAATATGAGGATTTTAAGGTAATGTCAAAATTTGTTATCCTTGTATACTTGAATTCAATAGTGAGAATCTGGCTTCTGTCCGTAATATTATAAACAGTATAAAAAGATGGAGTGAAGTATAATATATCAAAAGGTTGCGGCTTGATTATTTTAAAATATAAATAATCCCTGGATACAAACTGTTTGTTAAGATATATCGCGCTTTTCTTATAATAAGGGACTGCCATACCTGTGTCTAATGCATTGTCTATCTCATTATAAAATATATCGGTCTGATCTTTTGTAAAGCCGCCTCCATTACGAAAATATTCAAGAATCAGGGTGATCTCATTATCAGTAAGATACCTGGTACCTGCAAGATAATTGTTCACATGCTTTGTTGCGTTAACGAGAGTGCCATCCTCATCAAGATAATATTTCGCATATTTATTTTCATAACTGTATTCAAAATGGATTTCCCAGCTGGGCAGCAGGTTTTTCGCCAGATCAATTCCTGCTTTATTGCTCTTCCTGTGATTCAGCAATAAATACAAATCAATATCCGTATTGAATAATAAAGCGTAAAATTTTGTTATAAAATGCGTAGTCTCGTAATAATCGTTTTCATAATCAAGCTTCTCAAAATCGGTATATATATTTTCGTAATCTTTATTTAGTTCTTTATAAGAAGGAAGTACTACAAAATTTACTGCAATATTGCTGAGATTAGATTCAAAAGACTTGATCCATTTAATATTAAAAAGCCAGTATCCTTCGAGAATCGCATCGACATCATCAATGTTTTTCTGTCTTCCCGCATAACTTACAGGATTTCCTTTAAGGCCGCCACGACCGTGTCGATCTCT
>CAZVYR010000084.1:0-12990 GCA_964631555.1 uncultured Leptospirales bacterium | reverse complement strand
GCGATTCAAAGAATAATATGATCACCGTGTGTTTTATAGAAAATGTTGACGCAATGGGAGTGCATACAGGCGATTCTTTCTGTACGGCTCCAATGCTTACTATAAGCAAAGATTTGCAGGACAGGCTGCAGAAGTATTCTTACGATATAGTCGAGGCAATAAAGGTCATAGGCGGTACGAATATACAGTTCGCGCATGATCCTTCAACGGGACGCGTTGTTGTTATTGAGATAAATCCGCGAACCTCCCGCTCGTCCGCACTTGCTTCAAAGGCAACGGGGTTTCCTATTGCCCTTATATCCTCAATGCTTGCGTGCGGTCTTACGCTTGATGAGATACCGTACTGGCGCGACGGGACTCTTGATAAGTATACGCCTTCAGGCGATTATGTTGTTGTAAAGTTTCCCAGGTGGGGATTCGAAAAATTCAGGGATGTCAAAGACGAGCTTGGAACACAGATGAGAGCTGTGGGCGAGGCAATGAGCATTGGCAAAAGTTATAAAGAAGCTTTTCAGAAGGCCATAAGATCCATGGAAAACGGGCGTTATGGCCTGGGCTTTGCCAGGAATTTTAATAAAATAAGTCTTGATGACCTGATAAAGCTTTTGAATGTGCCTACAAGCGAACGGCAGTTTGTAATGTATGAGGCTCTCAGGAAAGGAGCCGATGTTCAACTGCTTTATCAGAAGACATATATAAAACCATGGTTCATCGAGCAGATGAAGGAGCTCGTTGATCTTGAGGAAAAGATATTATCATATAAAGGCAGGTCACTGCCTGATGACCTTTTGGAACAGGCAAAAAAGGACGGATTTTCCGACAGGTACCTTGCAAAGATCACGGGAAGAAGTGAAATTGATATACGCAATAAAAGAACATCGCTTGGTGTAAGGGAAGCGTGGGAAGCTGTTCCTGTAAGCGGTGTGGAGAACGCGGCATATTATTATTCAACCTATAATGCTGCGGACAGAGTTGAGACAACACCGAACAAAAAGGTAATGGTACTGGGCGGGGGCCCGAACCGCATAGGCCAGGGCATTGAATTCGATTATTGCTGTGTCCATGCGGCATTTGCGCTAAGGGAAATGGGTTATGAATCAATAATGGTAAATTGCAATCCTGAGACAGTATCAACTGACTATGATACATCTGATAAGCTGTATTTCGAGCCACTGACAACGGAAGATGTCCTCAGTATTTACGAGAAAGAAAGACCAGAAGGTGTTGTAGTTCAGTTCGGCGGCCAGACTCCTTTGAATATAGCGCAGGAGCTTGTGGACGCCGGTGCGATTGTTCTTGGAACTTCACCGGAATCAATAGATCTTGCTGAAGACAGGGACAGGTTCAGGTCAGTAATGAAAAAACTCGGCATACCGCACCCAGAATCCGGTATGGCCTCGGACATGGATCAGGCGCTTACTATTGCAGCGGAGATCGGCTATCCTCTTATAGTAAGGCCTTCGTATGTGCTTGGAGGAAGGGCAATGGAGATAGTTCATGACGAAGAGATGCTCAATCGGTATATGGCGCTCGCTGTGGATGTATCCCCGGAACGCCCGATTCTTATTGACAAGTTTTTGGTTAACGCGCTTGAACTGGAAGCAGACGCGCTTTCAGACGGTACGGAAGTTTATGTGCCGTCAGTTATGGAGCATATTGAATATGCCGGAGTTCATTCCGGTGATTCGGCGTGTGTTATCCCATCCGTTAATATTCCGGCTAAGCATCTGGATACAATTGTGGACTATACTAAAAAGATCGCTATATCGCTCAAGGTTGTAGGCTTAATGAACATACAATACGCAATATTCAACGACACTGTATATATTCTTGAAGCCAACCCCAGGGCTTCGCGCACGGTTCCTCTTGTTTCAAAAGTGTGCAACGTTCAGATGGCAAATATAGCAATGAAGCTGATGCTTGGGAAAAAGCTTTCCGAACTTGGTATAAAGCCCGGGAAAATAAATCATTTCGGGGTCAAGGAATCGGTGTTTCCTTTTAATATGTTCCCTGAGGTGGACCCGCTGCTTGGGCCGGAAATGCGCTCTACAGGAGAAGTTCTGGGAATAGCAGATTCCTTCGGGCTCGCATTTTCAAAAGCACAGGAGGCGACTCAGCTTAATATTCCGGTCTCAGGGAACGTGCTTCTGACTGTTAACAGGAATGACAGAGAGGATGCTTTGGAAGTTGTTAGAGGACTTATCAGGCTTGGATTTCATGTAATGACTACCGAAGGTGTTTATAGATATTTGCAGGATAATGACCTTGAAACAGAGATGGTACTTAAGGTTTACCAGGGAAGGCCAAATATTATAGACAGAATAAAAAACAAAGAAATACAGTTAATCATTAACACGCCGAGCGGCAAACAGAGCGAGTATGACGATTCATATATAAGGAAATCCGCGATAAAATATAAGATACCTTACATAACAACAATGGCTGCAGCGCGCGCCACAGTAAAGGGCATAGAGGCTCTGAAGAAGGGTAAAAAAGAAGTAAAGTCATTGCAGGAATATCATGGATTGTAATGATTGGCATTGTAAGTAAGCAATTTGGTAAAGAGTATGGGTACGTGTAAGAGAAGAGGTTATTGCTGCCAGGATGTGAGACTCGCGGAACCCCCGGATATGCTCGAAAGGGCATATAAATTCTGGAAGAAAACAAAGTCGATTGACCCTGAGTTTTCCGAGATATACCTGATCTACCCTATGCTGGAATTCCTGCATGAGAATCAGGATGAGGACTTGCCGTATCATTATAGGTGCAAGCATTTCACTCATGACAGCAGCGGTACTCCGGCCTGCTCAATATACGCGATAAGGCCTCGGATGTGCAGGGATTTTCCTTATTATGAAGACGTAAAGGAGCTTGATAGGAACGAGCCTCTGAGCCCATATAAAGGATGCGGTTACAATGATCCTGATTAAGGATCGGGGACTATTTTCTCCTGTATACTATTTCCCCGCCGCATATCGTGTATTCCACAGACCCGTAAAGGTCAAGACCGATAAAGGGCGAGTTTTTGCATTTTGATACCAGGAATTCTTTGTCAATATGCACTTTCCTTGAAGGATTTATTATTGTAATATCCGCTGTGTGATTTTCTTTTAAGCTGCCTTTAGGGAGTTTCAGTATTCCGGCTGGATTGAATGTCAGCTTCTTGAATGCCTGAGCATACGAGAAGTTACTTTCCATGACAAGTTTTGTGACAATAAGGGGAACTGCTGTTTCAAGACCAATGATCCCGAAGGGCGCTTTCTTCATACCTTTCATCTTGTCGTTTTCAAGGTGCGGGGCATGATCGGTGGCTAAAGCGTCTATTACTCCGGACCTGAGACCTTCAATTATTGCGAGCCTGTCTGCTTCGGTTCTCAGAGGCGGGCTCATCTTGGCCATTGAGAGATGGGTCTTGACAGCTTCTTCGTTTAAGGAAAAGTGATGGGGTGTTGCTTCGCACGTTATCTTTACTCCGCGCTCTTTCGCGAGTCTGATGATCTCCACAGAACCGGCCGAGGATACATGTGCTATATGGAGCCTGCCTCCTGTGAGCTTTGCGAGAATAGCGTCCCTGGCTATCATTATTTCTTCGGATGCAGAGGGGACTCCTTTCAGGCCGAGCAGGGATGCGGTTTGGCCTTCGTTCATAACGCCTTTGTCCGAGAGATCAGTATCTTCGGAGTGTGTAATGACCGGCATGTCAAGGTTCGCTGAGTATTCAAGAGCTTTTCTCATCATTAGCGCGTTCATTACAGGCAGTCCGTCATCAGAAAAACCTACAGCGCCAAGTTCTGCGAGTTCCTTCATCAGGGTCAGCTCTTTGCCTTCCGAATTTTTGGTAATGTTTGCTATTTGCAGGACGTTTATGGGACAATCTTCTGCCTTTTTTTTTACGAAGTTCATCATGGACGGGCTGTCGATAAAAGGGGTTGTGTTCGGCATTAAGCATACTGTTGTAAATCCTGCTTTGGCGGCTACCTCTGATCCGCCCCTGATTGTCTCTATATCCTCCCTGCCAGGTTCCCTGAAGTGCGCGTGCATGTCTATAAGACCTGGCAGGATTATGCATCCGGTAGCGTCTATCAGCTTTTCCGTATTATCAGCTTGAATATTGGCTGCTATTTGTGTTATAATTCCGTTATATATCAGTATGTCATTGTCTGTTTCAATGCCTGATCCGGGATCGATTATTTTGCCGTTTTTAATCAGTATTTTCATATAGTTTATATATTCAGTAAAAACGCAGGTTTAGTCAATTTTATTTTTTACGATTGTTAAAATATGCTTTGAAATACAATTTTTACAGGTTAAAAAAAGCCTTGATTTTAATAGGGGGGATAATTTTTATTACAATCGAGTTTTTAACTATGGAGGAATAATGAATCCGGAAGCTGAAGTTTATAAACCAAAGCACAATATAAGGATAGTGACGGCAACATCGCTTTTTGACGGGCATGACGTTTCAATCAATATTATGCGCAGAATATTACAGGACGCAGGGGTCGAGGTTATCCATCTTGGTCATAACCGCTCTGTTCATGAGATAGTCAATACCGCTATCGAAGAGGATGCGCAGGGCATCGCTGTGTCGAGTTACCAGGGAGGACACCTGGAATTTTTTAAATATATTATTGATCTTTTAAAGGAAAACGGTGCGTCCCGTATAAAGGTTTTCGGCGGCGGCGGCGGAGTTATTGTTCCTGAAGAAATACGAGAACTGGAAGAATACGGTGTGGCAAAGATATTCTCGCCGGAGGATGGCAGGAATATGGGCCTGGAGGGGATGATAGAATATATGGTCAGGGCAATGGACTTTTCAACCAGGGATGGTTATGATCTTGCCAGGGACGATCTCTCCCCTGCTGACAAGAGCATTATAGGAAAGCTGATTACGGCAATAGAAACATCGAATGGGAATGACCCGGATATCCATAAAAATATAAGAGCTATCATAGACAGGACAGGCCGTAAAAATATTCCTGTTATTGGTATAACAGGTACGGGCGGGGCAGGTAAATCGTCGCTTACGGATGAGCTTATACTCAGGTTCCAGCAGGATATCGAGGATATAAAGATCGCGATAATATGCTGCGATCCTTCGCGCCGCAAGAGCGGTGGTGCGCTTCTGGGCGACAGGATCAGGATGAATTCGATCAATAATGAAGCAATTTATATGCGCAGCCTGGCAACAAGGCAGAATAATACAGAGATACCTGCTGCTTTGCCCGGCGTGATAGACGTTGTTAAGGCCGCGGGTTATGATGTAATTATCGTCGAGACTGCCGGGATAGGGCAGGGCCATTCAATGATAGTGGACTTGGTGGATATATCGCTTTACGTTATGACGGGTGAATTCGGGGCTGCTTCCCAGCTTGAGAAAATAGATATGCTGGATTACGCTGACCTGGTGGTTGTAAACAAGTATGAGAAAGCCGGAGGTGAGGACGCGGTACGGGATGTGCGGAAGCAGGTTCAGCGTAACAGGAAGAAATTCGACCGGGATACGAAGGAAATGCCGGTTTACGGCACAATCGCGTCCAAATTCAATGATGATGGGGTAAGCGCTCTGTACTGTGCGTTGCTTGACAGTATATCCGGGAAAAGCGGGAAGAAATTCAACTCTTCCATGAATGTGCCGGATACAAGAACTTCCACCTCCAGATCAATAATTATTCCCCCTGAGCATGTACGCTATTTGTCCGAGATATCGGATGCTGTAAGAAAGTATCATGAAAAGACAGGGGGACAGTCGCAGGCTCTCAGGAAAACGTGGCATCTAAGGGAGACTGCGAATATACTGGATATTGATGAAAACAAGGATGAGGATTCGCCTGTTGCAAGGAATTTGTTCAGAGAGTTAAGAGAGTCTGATGAATCACTTGATCAGGATACTAAGAAGCTTGTAGAAAAATGGAAGGATCTTCAGTCTGAGTATGGTAATGATGAACTCGTGTATCATGTTCGCGGGAATGAATTGAGGATCCCATTATATACTGAAAGTCTTTCACATACGAAGATACCGAAAATCGTGCTTCCGGGATTTGAGGACCCAGGGGAGATTTACAGGTGGATGAGGGAGGAGAATCTTCCGGGATATTTTCCTTATACTGCAGGGGTTTTCCCTTTGAAACGTGCTAATGAAGAGCCTACGCGCATGTTCGCGGGAGAGGGCGCGCCTGAGAGGACAAATAAGAGGTTTAAGCTTTTGTCTGCTGATTATGAGGCAAAGAGGCTTTCCACTGCTTTTGACTCTGTCACTCTTTACGGCTATGACCCGGATATCAGGCCGGATATATACGGAAAGATCGGGACTTCAGGAGTAAGCGTGTGCACGCTGGACGATGTTAAGATACTTTATGACGGGTTTGACCTGTGTTCGCCGAACACTTCAGTGTCAATGACCATCAACGGGCCGGCACCGGTTATACTGGCCATGTTCTTCAATGCTGCGATAGATCAGCAGGCAGATAAATTCAGGAATGAGAATAAAAGGGAGCCCTCACCTGAAGAATATGCAAGGATCAAAGAAAGCGTAATGTCATCGGTAAGGGGAACTGTGCAGGCTGACATCCTCAAAGAGGATCAGGGGCAGAATAGCTGCATCTTCTCAATTGAGTTCGCGCTCAAGATGATGGGGGATATCCAGCAGTATTTTATTGACAATAATGTTCGGAATTTTTATTCGGTCTCAATATCAGGCTATCATATTGCCGAAGCAGGTGCGAATCCCATTACCCAGCTTGCTTTTACGCTCGCAAACGGATTTACATACGTGGAATATTATCTTTCAAGGGGAATGCATATCGACAGTTTTGCTCCCAATCTTTCCTTCTTCTTCTCGAACGGCATGGACCCGGAGTATACTGTTATTGGCAGGGTAGCGAGGCGCATCTGGTCTATTGCCATGAAAAACAAGTATGGCGGGTCTGAGCGGTCGCAGATGCTTAAATATCATATTCAGACTTCGGGACGTTCTTTGCACAGCCAGGAGATACAGTTCAATGATATAAGGACAACACTTCAGGCGCTATGTGCTGTTTACGACAACTGCAACAGCCTTCATACCAATGCTTATGATGAAGCCATAACAACGCCGAGCGCAGATTCGGTCAGGAGAGCGCTCGCGATACAACTTATAATCAACAGGGAATGGGGACTGGCAAAGAATGAGAATTCTTTCCAGGGAAGCTTTATTGTGGAAGAACTGACAGACCTTGTGGAGGAGGCAGTGCTGCTTGAGTTCGACAGGATTACCGACAGGGGAGGCGTTCTGGGAGCAATGGAAAAAGGCTACCAGCGCAGCAAGATACAGGAGGAGTCGTTGTATTATGAAATGCTCAAGCATTCGGGCAAGTATCCGATCATAGGAGTCAATACTTTCCTTAATCCTGAGGCGGAATACACTGACACTGTGTCTTCTCTTGAGCTTTCGAGATCAACGGAGGAAGAGAAACAATTCCAGCTTTCAAGGCTCGCGGAATTCAAGGAAAAGAATTCGGATAAAGCGCCTGAGGCTTTGAAACGACTTCAGGCTGCAGCTCTTGCAGGGGAGAATATCTTTACTGAGTTAATGACAACAACCAGGTGCTGCTCTCTCGGCCAGATAACAAAGGCATTGTTCGACGTAGGTGGCCAATACAGGCGCAGTATGTAAGCGTTTAGTCTCTGCCCCCGTGGTTTTTCATATTCGTGGCAGAGTGCCGTTTGTATGCTCCGCGATATGCTCTTGTTCACGGCTTTGGAACGGAGCTGAAACGGAGTGGATGCAACTTAATACAGGATCAATCCCGTTTCTTAAACGGAGAGGAGCCGACTTTGAAACGGAGGGGAAGCGGTAATTTGTCTTTAATAGCCCAGATCAAGGCCGGTCAGAATTACAGTAAAATCAGTCAGCATAGGCTTGAAGTCGATTATTGTGGTTATCCTGCATATTGTTTTCGGTGCCCTGCATTCCAGGCAATAACCCTTTTCCGCGCAGGGAGTGTCTAACCCGAGCCTTTTACTGTTTTGGGGAGTGGCGATATTCTTTATTCTCCGCAGAGCTTCTTCTGTATCTTTTGCGATTTTGTTGAAACCCGCGATTGCTATCACGTGGCCCGGTCCGAATATCATTGATGAGACCCTGTTCCCGGCTCCGTCAATATTCACGATCTGTCCATTGATCGTTAATGCGTTAACTCCTGTGAGATAGTAGTCGGAGGTCTGAGCTTTCTTTCTTACTTCGAGCATGTCTTCTGTTTTTATCGTACTGTCCCAATGATCGTATACAACATTGCCTCTCTCCTTCAGCATGGAATCAACGCCTGTCTCCCTGACCGAAACGGAGCCGCCTATTCCGACCTTCGCGCTTTGCGGTATCTCTTTCAGGATATAATCGCGGATGTCGTTAATAGTGTTTAATATCAGGGAATTGAACTCTCTCTTCCTCAGGTTTTCGCTGACCCGTTCAAGGGTCTTGTCTTTATGCCATGTTTTGATATCGTTGTATCTGTTCATATTCCAAGCTCCTTTATTATTATCATTTCTTTATTTTCCTGATCAGGCTTTACCCTGAATATTATACTGTTCCTGTCAGCTATGAGGCTTCTGGCCTGTATGTCCGGTCTGAATTCGGATGGTACACCGCAGACCTTTACTATTACAGCGTCTGCTGCACCGGCTCCCTTTACAAAAATATCATTATCCCTTTTATATTTTTCTTCAACTGTTTCTGTTTTTTTCGGCGAAAAGGTGGGAATGAAAATTATCTTAGCACCCATTCCTTTCATTTGAATAAAATATTGTTCAATGAATACATCGGCGCAAATAATAAGACCGAATTTAATGCCGTATGCTGAGAAGATTTTTAATTCACTACCCGGAGTTATCCTGTCTTTTTCAGGATCAAAAAGGTTCTGCTTCCTGTACGATCCGAGCAGCCTGCCGTTCCGGTATACAAAGGAGGTGTTGTATAATTTATCCTCCACAGGTTCAAGGGTTGTTCCACCTATCACAACCGAGCCTGTGCATTTTGAGATCATTCTGATTCTTTTTAATTCTCTTTGAAAATTGTGAAAGGTCTGTGTGCGCGGTTCAAGTTTTTTGTTTATAAAGAAATATTCAGGGAAACAAATAAAATGCGGTTTGAATCTTCGCAGTACTTCGCTGTCGGCCCTGGTGACCGGGGTGCCGAGCTTTTTTTGCATGAGAGCGACTTTGATCTTTTTCATTATATTTGCTTATCGGGATATTAAATATAACTATTGTTATTTATTCATCTGCAGGTACAGCAGCGGAGAATCTGTGATCCATGTCGATTATATTTTTAAAGATTGACGGGTAAATTAAGAAACATTTAATTCGGTTTTACCTATCCTGATAATATCCCCGGGAAAGAGTTCTATTTTTTCGTCTTTTTTAACCGGATGATTGTTTACGTAAGTACCGTTGGTGCTGTCAAGGTCGCTTATATAATATTTACCTTTTACATATTCAATAAGCGCGTGTTTGCGTGAAACAAGAGGGTCGTCTTTTATGCAAATCGCGTTTGATTCTCCTCTGCCAATATAAATATTTTTTTCAATATCAACATCCCTGTCCCTGAACGTGACTCTTACTTCCCTGGTCTTTGTTTCGTCATGAATTTTTTTTCCGTCTTTGCCTCTTTTGTAAAGTGTTATATCCATGATAATGTCCTGTAGGTTTAATATTATAATTTAAAAGATAATTGCTCCCCGGCAGGGTGTGAATTTGCGGTGAAATGTTATGGAAATTATTAAGCTTTAAAGTGAGTTTAATACAGGCTTATGCTGAATGTCAAGGGATAAATGAAGCAATTCAGCAGAACAAGGTACTTGTATTACCTTGTTTTGTTGGGATATAAATCATTGCTGCAGGCTGGGATATCAAGAGATTCCCGACCTGCACCCATGTTCCGGACATAAGCTTGATATTTTTTCCTGCACGGCCATCGAAGATAATTCCTTTGGTTGAATCATCCGGATAAAATTTAGGTAATCGATTTATTTTTGAATGATAAACAGCTTGGGAAGTTAATGAACATGATGAATAAGCATAAGATTTGTAAAATAAAACCGGGATAAATCCCGGTTTTATTTGGATATTGAATAATTATTGATTATTCCATACAGGTTTACGCTTTTCCATGAATGAAGTTATTCCTTCAACCGCGTCATGGGATTTCATTAGTTCCTGTAAATATAATTTTTCGATTGTTTTGATGTTATCCCTGTAGCGTTCTACGATCCCTGTGCGTACTGCTTTTGCAGCATATCTCAAAGAAGAAGCGCTTAAAGGTGATATTCTTTTATTGATAAATTTGTTTATACCTTCTTCCAAAGATTCGACGTTGTCAAAGATTTCGTTAACAAGACCGTAAGATTTTAATTCATCTCCTGATTTTGACACACCAGTCATTGTTATTTCACATGCCACACTCTCGCCTATCATTAGAGGAAGAAGTGCTGATGCCGGAGGAGGAAAAACCCCGAGCTTAATTTCAGGAACTGCGAATGAAGCGGATTTATCAGCGAAAATAAAATGACAGGCCATTACAACTTCAAAGCCTCCTCCAAGACAGTTCCCTCTAACTCTGGCCATAACCGGTACAGGGCATGAAAGAATTTTGTCAATGAGGATATGAAACTTCGGAAGCATTGATCCGACTTTCTCTGGAGTGTGCTCCGGAACGCTTGCTCCAAAACTGAAATGCTCTCCCTCTCCGGTCAGAATAACCATTTTTGTATTGTTATCTTTAACAGATTGTTCCAGATGGGCCATGATCTCATCCATAACAGCTTCGCTGACAATATTACTGGGAGCGGGGCCTATTACGAGTTCTTTAACTCCTTCTGTTTTAGTATGTACCTGTATAAGTTGATTATCTCCCATTTCTGTGCTCCTTGATTTATTATTTTTTAATTATACACAGCAATCTTTTTATACTATCTTTTAAGAAACTTGAATTTCAAAGTACATATTTTTGCTATCTAAGTTTCTTTAATATGGTTTATCCACCCTGCGGGCGGATTGGGTGACTTTTGAGAAAATAATAATTAAACGGTCTGTTAAATAACTTTTTATAGTTTCTTCAGGAATTACCCCGCCCTCCCGGGCGGGGTGGTCTCCCTGCTAATATATAACGGAAGTAGAGGATATTCTCAGATTAACAGCATTTTACTTTAAAAGTATTCGTGCCCTTACGCTTTTTGAAAAACGTAGTTTAACTGACCATTCGGAAGCTTGTTTGCTACTGTTTTCATTTCCATGCCGATCTTTAATTCACTCTCCGGAATATCATCAGCTATTCTTCCAAAAACTTTATAATCGCCGTAATCTAGCATTGCTATACTATAAGGCAAATCCTCGTCAAAGCCAACAGGGCCGTACTGTAATTTGCTGAAAGAAACCAGCTTGCCTTCCCCTGCAACTTCAAACCATTCAATATCGCCGGGGAGACATTTGTAACAATCCGCTCTTGGCGGGAAAAATATCTCGCCGCAATTCTTGCACTTAGTCCCCATGATTTTCCCGCTTTCCAGGTAATCAATAAAGTCATTCGTTTTCGAAATGGATGTAAAACTCACAGTTCCGAATTTTTTAAAACGATCATCTATTTCTAACTTTGCCATATCTTTCCTCTTTAATTATTTGCCAAGTATTGTGACGTTCCCATAGATACCGACTCCGCCGATATTATGAACAAGTCCTATTTCAGGATCTTTAACCTGCATGCTGCCTGCTTCACCCCTTAACTGCAAAACAATAGTTCTGATCTGGGAACCGCCTGTTGCCCCGATAGGATGTCCCTTTGACAATAATCCGCCGTCCACGTTAACAGGAATACTTCCTTCTTTGTAAGTTTCTTTGCCTCTGATCAGCTCTTTCGCTCCGCCAGGCTTGGCGAAACCAAGGTTCTCGTACGCCATGATCTCAGCGATAGTGAAGCAATCATGTACTTCTGCGACATCGATGTCTTTCGGAGTAAGCCCGGCCATCTTGTATGCCTGGTCTGCTGCGGCTTTAGCTGCCGACAGGCCTGTAAGGCTTTCCCTGCCGGTCATATTAACGCTTGCGGAAGCTGCACCGATCCCTAACACCCATATAGGCTTTTTGCAGAAAGCTTTTGCTTTTTCCGCGTTAGCCACTATCACGCACGAGCTTCCATCCGCATTCGCGCAGCAATCCCCTGTCCTCAGCGGGCTTGCAATTGGAGCTGCCATTCTGTCATTCGGGTCATTCAGCATCTCCAGGGTTAACTGTTTTTTAAAATATGCTTTCTCATTCAACTGGCCGTATGTGGAGGATTTGACCCTTATCAGGGCAAGATCGTCCATTGTGGCATCATATTTATCTAAATAAGCCTGAGCGTGCATGGCGTAATACGCAGGCATCATGGTACCAAACGGACTCTCCCATTGAATATCAGCGCCGCGGCCCATTCTCTCCTGCGATTCCTGGGATGATATCTCCGACATTTTTTGAAAACCCACAACCGCGACAACATCATGCAGGCCGGACTCGATCATAGAATAAGCCAGTTTCAATCCGGTACTGCTCGATGAGCACAGGCTTTCCACGTAAAATGTCGGCTGTGGAGTCAAACCAAGATACTCGGCAACAATGCTGGAAGGTGATCTCTGTTTGTCGTATTCCGGGGCTGAGCAAATGATTGAAGCATCAATATCCTTATTCGTGATTTCCGCATGCTTCATCGCTTCGCTGTATCCCTCGAATGCCAGTTCTCTAATAGAACCGGGATATTGACGGCTGAAAGTGCTTTGTCCAACGCCAATAATTGCTACATTTCTCATAAAAGCGACCTCGTAATATTTATTTTCTAATGTTTTTTGCTTAAACTAAACTTTTATATATTTAAAGCGTTTTTTAATAAATCAAAAAAAGTATTTTTTCACGATTTATTAGATATATTGCCCCCCGTCTACCTTTATTACCTCGCCTGTTACATGTTTTGCTTTGTCCGAAGCCAAA
>CAZVYR010000083.1:0-13073 GCA_964631555.1 uncultured Leptospirales bacterium | reverse complement strand
GCAATAAATAAATGGGACCTGATCGAAAAGAACGATAAAACATTCAATGAGTTTAAAGAAAAGATGATCTTCAATCTTTACAGGGCAGAGGATTTTCCTATCATTTCAATTTCAGCTAAAGACAAGCAGAGAATCCATAAACTGATACAGATTGCTGTTGAACTTTCAGAAAAGTCAAAAAAAAGAATAGATACTCCAAGGCTGAATAAGATACTGGAATCTGTTCAGAATCGTAAAGCCACGCCTCTTTTAGGGGACAAACTTAAAATATTTTACGCAACCCAGATTGAAACAGTGCCCCCAAAGTTTAAATTATTTGTCAATAATGCAGATCTGTTTAAAAAAGATGTTATACGTTATTTGCAGAAACTTCTCCAAAAGGAACTAGATATAAAAGGAGTTCCTGTAATAATATATGTTCAAGGCAGGGGAAAAAATGGTAAGCAGGGTCGTGTACATTAACAGGCATTCTGGCTAAATAAAAATAAAGGAATTATTAATTAATAAATATTAAATATTTATTTAACTTCAACTCTGCCTTCCATTGATTTAATAATAGTAGCACTATCCGCGAATTCAAGATTAGAACCAACAGGGAGGCCGTGCGCGATACGCATAATTTTGATCCCGAGCGGTTTTAGCTCCCTTGCGATATACATGGTCGTAGCATCCCCCTCAATTGTAGGATTAGTAGCAATAATTACTTCTTTAATGTTTTCGTTCATGCATCTCTCAATAAAAGAAGGAATATTCAGATCTTCAGGCCCTATCCCGTCAAGAGGTGAAATAACGCCTTTAAGCACGTGATAAATACCGTGGTAGCCATTACTGCTTTCAATAGTCAGAATATCTCTTGCTTCTTCGACAACACATATAATTTCTCTTTCCCGGTTTACATCCGCACATATAGAACAAATATCGGAATCCGAAATGCCTCCGCATCTTTTACAAAAAGTTATATTCTCTTTTAACTCAAGGATAGCTTTTGAAAGTCTCTCTACCTCCTGCAAAGGCAGTTTTAAAATATGAAAGGCAAGTCTTGCCGCGCTCTTGGGTCCTATGCCGGGAAGCTTTGAGAATTCCCTGATAAGCGCGTCAAGATAAAGGGAGGGAGTGTTCATGATTATTTATTTTAACCCAGAAATTTATCAAGCCCAGGGATATTCATTCCGCCGGTGATCTTCTTCATTTCCTTTGCTGCGTGTTCTTTGCTTAACTGAACAGCTTTGTTTATCGTAAGGATCAATTGTTTCTCAAGGTTTTGTTTATTTTTTTTATCAAGAATGGATTCTTCTATATTGATATTTACAATATTAAATTCGCCGTTAACAATTACACTTATCGAACCGTCCGCGCTTTCCGCTTTTGTTTCTGCCTTTTTCAGATTCTTCTGGATCCCTTTCAGATCTTTCTGCAGTTTCATCATATTCCCAAGATCTTTGAGCATATATAGTCTCCTTAATGAAATAATTTTTATAAAAATCAAATATACGTACAAAACATTTAATACTCGTGTTAATACATCAATAATCCGGTTTAAATTTCAAGCATAATACAAGTAAATACAGGCAGGATTTTGTAGAAGTAAAGTAAAAACCTGCTAATAATATTAATATCATCCGGCATGCCATAAACGGTGATGAGACTAAGAACCCGGACTTAAAGAATTATATTCAAAGTTTAAGCCAAACAGTCGCAGCCGGGATTAATGTACAACCTGAGTGTTTGCCTGGTCTTTCTGAAAGAACTATTAGAAAAAAGTAATTTTATCCCACGGATTATTATGCATTTCTTCCAGTCTGCTGTTTAAATCTCCGACATGTATTTCAAGTTTATGACCGTCAGGATCGCGGAAGTATAATGAATTACCTTCGGATTTGTTTTCTGCCCACTCAGGATACCCGTTTTGAAGAATGCGCTTGCGCAGTTTGATAAAATCGCTGCTTTTGCACGTAAAGGCTATATGAGAATAATCAGGTCTGCGAGATTCTTTTACACTCTGATCTTCGTTGAGAGCAATCCAGTTGTTTCCTGCCGACAGGTATGCTCCTTTCTCCCATTTGGCTACAGGCCTTAGTCCCAGTATCTTTGTATAAAAATTAAATGATAATTCGACGTCAGATACTGCCAAAGTGATGTGGTTGATTCCGTTAATCATACTTTGCCGCAATTATTGGATGCTGAGTGCCACTGTATTGTATACCGAAAAATACTATAATATCATAGGCTTATCTTATTTAAAAAAATATAATGAGAATTTTCAACTTAATTATTATTATTCGAAATAAAATGCGCATCTTTCAAAAATAATACCTGCATGGGAGGACGCATATTTCCGAAATAAATGCTTTTACCGGAAGCGTTCGTTTGCGACTTTGAAACGGAGAGGAAGAGAATTATAACCTGTTTTTTACCCTTGACATCCATCCTGACGCATTTGAGAATCGGCAGGTCGTATGACTATATTCGGACTAGTCATTATTTTATTCAGTCTGCTGTTCAAGTTCGTTCTTTTGTGCATTCCCGAAGCGGGCGATTCCCTAAATATCAATTTTCATCCAGAATTCGAATACTGTGAAAATAGAGGTTTTTTATGGTCCGTTTTACTCTTCTTATCGGGATAGCTGTTATTCTTGGTTCTATCGGAGGAAGGTTATTCGCCCGTTTTAAAATACCCCAGGTTGTGGGATATATTGCAATTGGCTTCCTTTCTATTTTTGTAGGAGGAGTATGGTTTCATGTTATTTCTCCGGAAGATCTGCGGAAAATGGAACCTATCAGTCTTTTTGCTCTTTCAATTATCGGCTTTGGTGTGGGGGGCGAGCTTAAGAAGGAAGTATTCCAAAAATATGGCAAAGGTTTTATCATTGTACTTTTATGCGAAGGGTTAGCTGCTGCTATCCTGGTATCGATTCTGACAGGACTTATAACCTGCCCCTGGGGCAGTCTCCCCGATCATTCTCTGACGTGGGTAATAAAGCAGGGTAATTGGTCCCTTGCCATTCTTTTCGGGGCTATTGCTTCAGCTACAGCACCTGCAGCTACGGTCGATGTCTTATGGGAATACAAGACACGGGGGATACTTACTACTACTGTAATGGCGATTGTTGCTCTTGATGACGGTCTTGCCTTGCTTTTGTTCGGCTTCGCGTCATCTGTAGTGGATTTAATATCCGGGAATGCAGGTTTTTCTTTTATGAACGCATTTGGAAAACCGCTTTACTATATACTCGGATCAATCATGGTTGGAGGCCTGATAGGGTCTGCCTATGCTTTGGTTTTACGTAAGTTCTATAACAGGGAGATGATCCTTCCATTGTGCATTGGAGGTCTTTTATCTATTCTGGGGATATGCGAATATCTTCGCCTGGATTTAATCCTTGCTGCCATGACCAGTGGAGTTGTTTCTGTCAATCTCGCTCCGAGAAGAAGCCGGGAAGCTTTTGAACAAGTATCGAGATTTGCTCCTCCTATTTTTGTTCTTTTTTTTGTACTCGTGGGTGCCCGGATCCGGCTTAAAGGGATGACACCTTGGATAATCGCACTTGCAGCAGCATACGTTTTCGGAAGAACATGCGGAAAATTTTTAGGAGCTTATATTGGTGCTAAATGGGGAGGCTTCCCTGATAAAGTGCAGAAATATTTAGGATTTTGCCTCTTTTCCCAGGCAGGAGTAGCTATAGGACTGGCTATCCTTGCAGGAAACAGGCTTCCACAGGATACTGCCCAGGCAATAATACTGGTAATAGCAGCAAGCACATTCCTCGTGCAAATTATCGGTCCGCCGAGTGTGCGATTAGCAATGATAAAAGCCGGAGAAGTTGGGAAAGACATCACAGAGGATGATCTTCTTGAATCTTACAAAGTAAGCAATGTTATGGATTCTAATCCAACTATATTTAATTATAATACTCCTCTTAATAAATTACTAAAGATAGCTGCCGAAAGTGATTCTCTTTATTATCCTGTTGTGAACGGGAACAGAAAACTGGCAGGCATGATTTCTTATCTTGAATTAAAAAATCTCTTTTTTACTGAAGGACTGGAATACCTGGTGCTGGCATGCGATCTTATGATTGAACCTCCTGCCGTTATAACACCGGATACCCGGCTTACAGAAGCTATGGAGACGATGAAGGAAATGGAAGCGGAAGTTCTGCCTGTTGTAAGAACCATGGAGGATAATACGCTAATGGGTATGATCGAGCAGCGGAAAATCCAGCAGGCATTGAGAAAAGAAATTATCCGCAGAAGAAGTGATGAAGACTGATTGGCTGTAACTTGGTTTATAAATATTTACCAGAAGAAAAGAAAGCCTTTCGATCATATAATATAATAATTTTTCTATTGATATTTCTTTTAATCTAATAGTTATTTGTTTCATGAAAACAAACGCAATACGAATCCTGGAGTCAAAAGAGATAGTTCATTCAATAGTAGACTACGATTATAATGAGGAGGAGTTGGACGCTGTTAGTGTGGCCAACTCGATCAGCGCTCCGTCTGAGACTGTATTTAAGACTCTTGTAGCACGAGCGGAATGCAGCTTTGCCTTTCTCCATTGGATATTGCAAGTGCAGTTGACGGGATATTTGCTGATTTAACATAGCAATCCTCACAGATATCGGATAACTTTATTCAGCCTCAATCAGTTTGTTTTGCTGTCATTATCTTTTTCAAGTTCCTGCTTAACCGCCAGTCCAAGTTTCTCAAATAAATACGGTTTTTTAACATAGGCTCCTGCGCCAAGTTCCTGGGCCTTCCTGACACGGTCCGTTTCTGAAAATCCGCTGACAATAATCGCTTTTTGTCCCGGATTTATTTCAAGAATGGCTATATATGTATCTAGTCCGTCAATCCCTGGATCCATAATCATATCCAGAACAACAAGGTCAGTTTTTTTTGATTTTAAATAAGATAAAGCCTCCTCTCCGCTTGCAACTGATTCCACATGGTAATTCAGTCTTTTAAGCATCATTGCTGCAAGCTCCCGCTGGCTTTTAACATCGTCAACTATCAGGATCGATTCTCCTTTGCCCATATACTCATTTCTGGGAATTACAATAGAATCAATGATAATATCTTCTCTTGATACAGGAAAATATAAAGTGATTTTTGTCCCTTTCCCTATCTCACTTTCGATATCAATATATCCGTTATGATCTTTAACTGTCCCCCATACAACCGCGAGTCCAAGACCGGTTCCGCTCCTCCCCATGACTTTTTTTGTGTAAAAGGGCTCAAAAATTCTGTTGATTTCATCCTGACTAATCCCTTCCCCAGTATCACTTACAGTAAGAACAACATAATCTCCTTCACGAACAGCATCATAGCCTCGTATTGGCTTTTCCAGATACTGATTACTGCTTATAATTGAAATACTGCCCTGATCTTTAATTGCTTCCGCAGCATTGATTAAGAGGTTAATAATTGTTTTATTTAAATGAACAGGGGATCCTGCGATATTCAATAAATCCGCGTCTAAATTTTCCATAAAAGAGACTGAAGGATATAATGATTTTAGCTTGATAAATTCAGGACTTTTAAGACATTCCAGTATAATAGAATTGAGATCAACAATTTTTTTAGTCAATACACCTCTTCTTGCCAGTGTCAGTAAATCCTGAACAATAACTGCAGCTCTTTCACTTGCATTAAATATTTCCGTAATGTGCGGTCTCATCAGGTCTGATGTTTCCATATCTTCAAGAAGAAGCTCTGAGTAACCGACAAGAATGCCAAGCACGTTATTTAAATCGTGCGCGACACCGCCGGCAAGTGTGCCCAATGCTTCCATTTTTTCGGCTCTGTTCAGACGCTCTTCCAGATTAACTCTTTGCTTTTCTGCCTCTTTACGTTCTGTAATATCAACGTTAGAACCAAGTACCCGAACAGAGTTATCAGACATATTTTTTTTCATGGTTTTTCCGCGACAAAGTACCCAGCGCCAATCATTTAATTTAGTTTTCAGCCTTAATTCAAATGAAAATGCGGAGCTGGTTTCTGCTGAATTTTTTAATATCAATTCTGCTTTTTCCCGGTCTTCATTGTGAATCAATCCAAACCAGTTTTCATGCGAAGCCGGAAATTCATCCGGTTCATAATCAAGCATAGTATAAAAACGCGGGCTGAAATACGCTTCTCCGGTCGAATAATTCCAGTCCCATATCCCGTCGCTTGCACCTTCCAGGACCTGCCTTAACCTTTCTTCGCTGACAGAAAGAGCTGCTTCAGCAATTTTTCTTGTTCTTACTGCCTTGGATATTTTATAATTCCAGATGATAAGAAATAGTACAATGACAGAAAATCCGGTAGTGATCTGCCACAGTAATTTATAATTAAATCCATGTTCATATCTTACAGGAGCCCATTTCCTATAAATATTGGCATGTTCCTCTTTAGAAATCGAATTCAGGGTCTTCTGGAGAATTTCGGCGAATATTGCCCAGTCCTTTCTGACAGCTATTGACTGAGCGTTTACATATGGTGTTTCACCCGCGATTTTTAAATTTATCTCCTTTCGTTTGGATAAATAAAAACTAATTACAAGCATATTGTCCACAAAAGCAAATATCTCCCTGTTCTGAACCTTTCTCATCCCATCTTCAGCAGATTTCACCTGGACTAACTGAATTTGAGGATAATCCACAGGAATCCATTCGTTTACAGCATAACCTTCAACAACGCCGACCCTTTTCCCCTTAAGATGATTCATATCAGGAATATATGTTATGTCGGAACGCGTGAGAATGACAATAGGAATCGTAATATAAGGTTTTGTAAAAGCCCAGAAAGTTTTACGCGGGGGAGTAACTGTTACCGAGGGGGTCATGTCAATTTCCCAGTTTTTCAACTTTGCATAAGATTCCTGCCAGGTAAGATATTTTATTCTTTTAAATTTTATACCAAGACGTTTTTCAATTATATTAAGATAATCGCTGCTCATTCCGGTAGGTTCTCCGTTTTCGTCGGCAAATTCAACAGGAGGCCAGCCGGGATCCTGGCTGACACTTATAACAGGATGGTTGGCCAGCCATTCAAGTTCTTTCCTGTCCAGGGTGTCGCGTATTGTTTGCGGTTTAAAGACTGCGGGGTTGTCTTTTGGGGTTATATTAGTATCTTTATTATCCGAGTGTATTTTTATACGCAAAGAAAAAAGAGATATACAGATCAGGCAAGCAACAGGAATAGAAATATTTTTTCTTTTATAAAAAAATTGCATGGATATATTGGATATTTATTATAATCCATAATATACAAGATGTCTTTTAAAATAATTATAAATATTTTATTTTTATATTTATTAAAAGCAAGTTTAAAATTAATAATATTTCTGAAGAATAAAAGATATTACATGACCGGATTATCAAAACTGCAGGCATATAACATGCTGCTGCTGTTATTACTACCTTGCTTCCCAGTGTTCTGATAATTGAAAGAATATAGAGGCTTTTTCCCTGTAAAAAATGCGGGTTTCACTTCGCATCATTCCGGCCGCTCAGAGAACAGAAAGCACTCATCTTTGGATCAAAACTCCTGATCCTGTTCCTGCCCGAAATTAATTTTCCCCCGCATTCCGGGCAATGATTTTCATTTGCTTCTATCGCATTGTTCGAGACAAATGAGCATGACTCACATTTTGATGATTTTGCATAATAAAGCGCTATATCAGCCATGTCTATCATTTCACTGACTTGGTTGATCTTTGTTTCAGCTTCATTCGAATTTTTTTCACATTGACCTACAGAGGAAATTCCGCCGCTTATAGTGATAACTATTTTTTTTTCTTTAAAGGGAAGGTCCAGATATTCAACAGCTTTCCTTATCTTCTCAGCCACGACCAAAGCAGAGTCAATATTTGTTTCAGGAAGTATTATTGCGAATTCATCGCCTCCATACCGCCCCGCAATATCGTGGCTTCTGATTATCTGTAATATTGCAGAAGATACAACGGAAAGAGTATAATCCCCGGCCTGGTGACCGTAAGTATCATTGATCTCTTTAAAATGATCAAGGTCCAGCAGGATCAATGAAAATTCGGAGATTGTCCGGCTCAGTATTAAATTTTCAAAATTTTTAAAGAAAGCCCTTCTGTTAAAAAGCTTTGTCAGTTCATCAACAGCAGAGAGTTTAATGAAATCCATATACTTTTTCATGTGCGTGTTAACAGAGATCATCAGTTCATCCTTTTTTATCGGCTTCAGCAAGAAGTCGACAGCTCCACGCATTTTATGTTCCATGATCACTCTTTCATCCGCAATTGCTGAAATAAAAATAAAAGGGATAAATTCAAAATCCGGGTCACGGCAAACTATTGAATGGAATTCATCACCATTCATATTAGGCATTATGTAATCAGTAATGATCAGGTCGGGATGATATTTGCTTATCATTTTCAAAGCCTGTTGGCCGTCACTTGCTGTGATAAAATTTTTATACCTTCCTGATTTTAAATATCTGATTATGATTTCCCTGATAGAATATTCATCTTCTACAACAAGAATTATTCCCTTATATGGATTGAATTCATTCTGCCTGTTCGTTTCACTGATTTGAGTAATTAAACCGGAATGATCATTTGAGCCGGTATCAAACAAAACTTTCTTTGGGATATAGGGTTTTTCTCCTTTGAGAAGCTTAATGTCGGAAGCACGAAACTTGTTTTTATCAAGCGACAGGGTAAACACAGCGCCGCGGTTGACCCCGTCCGATTCGGCTTTTATCGACCCTCCAAGAAGCTCTGCGAGTTGTTTGCTGTATGAAAGCCCTATCCCTGATCCCTTGTAATTAATTTCATAAGAGTTATCCGACTGAATAAACCTGTTGAAAATAATATCAAGCATTTCTTTTTCAATACCAATGCCGTTATCAATGATCCTGATCTCTGCCGAACCTGTTTCTTCTTTCAGCTCAATTTTTATTTTCCCGTTTTCTGAGCCGACAAACTTTACTGCATTTGAAATTAGATTATTGATAATATCTTCCAGTTTTTCAAAATCAGTATAATAAGGACCGGAATCCTCAGCCGGAATATCTGCTTCAAGGATAATGCCCGTATGTTTCAGGGCAGACCTGTAATAGGCCGCGATTGAAGAGATAAAATCTCTCAGGCTGATCTCTCCGATTTTGAGATCGAGCCCTGAAGTTTTAAGTTTTGTAAGATCAAGAAGAGTATTTATTTTGGAAAGAAACTTATAAGACGTCTTATATATTACCTCAAGATCTTCCTTTATGTCCGGAGAAAGTTCATATTGACCATTCAGATTTAATTCAGCCAGGTTAAAAATTATTGTCAGAGGAGTACGAAAATCATGAGAAATATTAGCGATGAAATTATTTTTCATGCTGTCAATGTTTTTTAATGTTCTGTTCACATCATTGATTTCATGAATGAGCTTTGCCTGTTTTCTCTGATATTTCAAAATAAAAAGCAAAAATAAAAATAATATTAAAACAATAAAACCTGAATACGTTATCTGCCTGGTTAAAAATGACCAGATATCATATTTCTCCAGGATTTCATTTTCCGGTGTGGAAAGGCCAAGGGTCCAGGTCTGATCATAAAATTTAAATGATGTCCATGCCGCCCATTCTTTTCCTTTTTCAGGCAGCCAGACATACCATCCGCTGCCTTCTGTTGCGTTCTCAATACCATGTATAAGGTCATCATAATGCCGGGCTCCGGATTTTTTCTGTATGTCAAATATCTCGCGTATGGATTTCCCTCTATACTTTTCCGGGAAATCGCTGCTCTGGTCAAAGATAACATAATCTTTGTTATATATCCATGCATCCCCGTTTTCAAGTAATTGAATAGGATCTATGAACTCATTAAAGATTTCCTGTTCAATCTCTCCAATGGTTGCATTCTTTTCACTGATCCTTTTATGGAACCAGAGGCTGGATGCTCTTGCGGCTTCTTTGATTATTGCTGCTTCAAGTTCAAGATAAGAGTTAATTATTGTCTTATATTGTTTCTGATAATTATTATAGATATTAATGGCGAGAAGGATCATAACAACAAACAAAAATCCTGTTAATAATAATTTTAAACGTTTTATATTTGTCATGATCGGTATTTTGTAGCTTAACCAAACGGTGAAAGCTGTTTCACCGGCAAGCAATTTTTCTAATAATCAGCGTATTTGCATTATTATTGTATTAACATATACGTTTAAAATGCTAAATGCATCTTTCCATTACTCAATGCAAGTATTTAATTATAGCAGGATAATAAAACTTAAATTTAGGATTTTCCAGGAAGAGCATTGTAATTATTTCATCTGTTTTTATAATATAAGGATTATATTTTCTCAGATAAAAGTCCCGGTAAGGAGGTTTTGACGAAGATTGCAATTTCATTTTTATTCCCATAACAGATATCGAGAAGATGAAAGAATGCTTCAGGCAAGATGTTAACGGTATCCTGGGAAATATAAGAGGCACTCACTCTGTTATCCTTGTTTCTCCATTGATCAAAACCGATGCAGTTGTTTATATCACGAACAATATATTCTTAAATCAAATTACCAGTGTGGATAGAAAAACAATTAGTGTTAAGGACAACAGTTCTGAGAGCAGTGATGGAAAAACAAAACAACAATCAGCCAGTCGCTTTCCGATGAAAAAAATGAGAGAATATATTCCATTTTCGCATATTTCTCTGTACTCGGCCCGATAGTCGTTTTCCTGTTCAAAAGAAAGCAGAGATTATCAAAAATCCACGCTATTAATGCTTTATATCTGCAAATTACTTTTTTAGCTGTCTGGCTCGTAATTTGGCTGCTTGAAAACATCCCGGTTCTTTCAAATATTCTGGAATTTATCAGGGCTGTTCCGTACATCACCAATGCTTTAATGTATCTCTATATTATAATGCTTATTGTTTTCTCACTTTATGGAATTTTCAAGGCTAATAAAAGCATTGAGTGGAGGGTCCCTTATCTTATTGATTTCGTTGATAAAAAAATATTGAAAAAAAAAGAATCCCGCAGAATCCACTAAATGATTCTACTTTATAGAAAAAATAAATGATTGAATAATATTTTTATAGTAAGTATTATTACTCACGGCTTTGAAAATAAATTGCTTTACGAGAAAATTTCCAGTTAATAGGGACGAAAAAGCATCTACAATACAGAAAAATATCATGGATTAAGGATAGACTGAAACAATATGGCAGAACAAAAGTCTTCTAAAGGGTATGGCTTTGGAACAGCCCCGGTGTATCTCGCCGCAATCAGCACAATACTCGGAGCAATCCTATTCCTGAGATTCGGATATGCGGTTGCTAATGTAGGAGTACTAGGTGTCTTTTTAATAATACTCATTGGTCATGCTATCACAATTCCAACCGCTCTCGCGATTGCGGAAATCGCGACAAACCTAAAGGTCGAAGGCGGCGGCGAATATTTTATGATAAGCCGTTCCTTCGGTCCAATGCTGGGAGGCACCATAGGAATATCTTTATATTTTTCACAGGCAATTTCTGTCGCATTCTATATGATCGCGTTTTCTGAAGCATTCAGACCCCTTCTGCCATTAATCGGGAACGCTTTAGGAATAGAATCATCCATATATATGATAAGTATCCCTGCTACCATTATACTGTTAGTGTTAATTATTTTCAAAGGAGCTGCTGTAGGAGTGAAGGCATTATGGCTTGTTGTTTTTATACTTGCAGTTTCGCTTTTAATGTTTTTCCTGGGCAGCACGGGTTCAAAGCATACGTTCGATATATTTGCAAAGATCAGTAATCCGGATAATTTTTTTATTGTGTTTGCAATAATATTCCCTGCGTTTACAGGCATGGACGCGGGTGTCGGACTTTCGGGAGACCTCAGAAATCCGAGAAAATCGATTCCGCTTGGCACAATAACTGCTACTTTAACCGGTATGATTATATACGTGTTCGTGGTGTTGAAACTTGGGTTTAGTCTTAATCCGGATGAACTCGTAAAAGATCAATTCGTAATGAGCAGGATTGCTCTATGGAGTCCTATAATCTATATTGGTCTTGCCGCCGCAACGCTTTCTTCCGCGATCGGATCTCTGCTGGTTGCTCCAAGGACTATGCAAGCTCTTGCGACTGATAATATCTTTTGGGTGAAAAAGATTAATAATTTTTTATGCAAAGGCAAAGAGGAATCAAACGAGCCTTTCAACGCGACTGTTGTTACCGCGATAATAATAATACTCTTTGTATCTGCAGGTAACGTGAATATTGTAGCCCAGATAATAAGCATGTTCTTTATGATCACTTACGGGACCCTTTGCCTGGTAAGCTTCCTGGAGCATTTTTCGGGGAATCCTTCCTACAGGCCCACATTCCGCTCGAAATGGTTTTTATCCCTCATCGGAGCCTTCGCGTGCTTTATCATGATGTTTCAGATGTCCACTGTTTACGCAATTATGTCTATAATTGCAATAATTGTTATATATTTAAGCATTAAGAAAGGGAGGGAAGAAGAATACGGACTTTCCGATATGGTCAAAGGTGTGCTGTCCCAAATAACAAGGAAACTTCAAATAATAATTCAAAGAAAGTCCGAAACGGGACAGACAAGCTGGAGGCCTTCGTTCATTGCCCTGTCTTCGACTTCACTGACACGGCTTGCGCCATTCGATCTCCTCAGATGGATTAGTCATCACTATGGCTTCGGCACATTCATTCATTTTATAAAAGGTGCTCTCACGGAACAGACAAAGCAGGAAGCAAAGATAAAGCTGGAACAGCTTATAAAGATGGGAGCTGCGAGCAAAGCCGGAATTTACGTAGATACAATAACATCTCCAAGCTTTAAGACTGCGGTAGCCCAAATAGTGCAGATCCCGGGAATGTCCGGGATGGACAATAACAGCATACTCTTTGAATTCCTGAAAGAAGACACAGGCGATATATCGGATATTATTGACGGCATCCAGTTCGCCGCTCTTGTAGATTTCAATATTTGCGTATTGCGCTCATCTGAAAGGCATTTCGGGTACAAACAGAAAATTCATATCTGGCTGACCCCGGGGGATTACAGGAATGCCAATCTTATGATACTTCTCGCATATATAATCATCGGGCA
>CAZVYR010000082.1:0-13079 GCA_964631555.1 uncultured Leptospirales bacterium | reverse complement strand
CGCCGGTACCGTTGCCGATAGCAAGTGCTTCGATTTTATATTTTTCGCAAAGTGCTTTTATTTTTTTTTCTGCTTCTTCTGTTTTATTATGTGGCGGCAGCGGATATATGGTGTCAGTACTTAGCAGCGATCCGTATTTATCGAGGCATACTAGTTTACAGCCTGTTCTCTGGCCCGGATCTATTGCCAGTATGGATCTTTGTCCAAGAGGAGAAGCCATAAGTAATTCACGAATATTATCGGCAAAGACTTTGATTGCAACCTCGTCCGCCTTCTTTTTGTAGAAGGTACGCATCTCTGTTTCCATCGAGGGGGTAAGCAGGCGATTGTAACTGTCAATTACTGCAAGATTAACCTGGTCAGCTACAGGTTCTTTGTTTTTAATATATTGCTTTTTCAGAATTTCAAGAGCCTCTTCTTCATCAGGCTGAATATGAAAAGAAAGAAAACCTTCATCCGCTCCGCGTAAAATTGCCAGAAGCCTGTGTGACGGCATATCCTTAACAGGTTCCTTCCAGTCGAAATAATCTTTATACTTGCCGGCCTGGTCTTCTTTTTTCTTTATTACACTTGATGTAATAGCGGATTTTTGCGTAAACAAATTCCTGAGGTTTTCCCTGGTAGATGAATTTTCATTTACCCATTCAGCCATGATATCCCTTGCACCCTGAAGTGCCTCATCTCTTGTATTAATATTATTATCTGCATTGATAAACCGGGCTGCAAGCTCATCAAGGTTAAAATCTTCCTGGTTGAATATCTTTACCGCAAGAGGTTCAAGGCCTTTCTCTTTTGCAACAATACCGCGGGTTTTCTTTTTGGGCCTGTATGGCAGGTATATATCCTCAAGCTTAGATAAAGTCTTTGCTGCCGCTATCTGTTTCTCAAGTTCCGGGGTTAGCTTTTCCTGTTCTGTTAACGACTTCAGAATGGTTTCCCTGCGTTTGTCCAGTTCTTTTATCTGTTCCAGCCTGTCCCTTATAGTAATGATTGCCACTTCATCAAGATTGCCTGTGGCTTCCTTTCTGTATCTTGCAATAAACGGAACAGTAGCTTCTTCATTGAGAAGATTCGCAACTGCTTCTACCTGGCTTATTTTCAGTTTAAGTTCTTCTGTTATAATTTTTAGGTTCGCCTGATCATTCATTAATGGAGTCCTCAATTAAAATAATAAAAGTATATCTTTAAAAATTATTTGTCTGTTTTATTCAAGAAAAATTTATAATAGAATTCAAAGAATATGCAGATCCCTGTTTTTTTATCTGTAAAATACAAAGATATCTGCGATTCTTCAAACTGTCAATGTTTGTAATGTATTCAACTAATGTGAATTTCTATGATGATTAAATTATATGGGATAGATTTATTATGAAAGAACTATTTATTTGACCTTCGGAAAATCGATGGAAGATTATGAAATATTAACCGCTGCTTTAACGTGAGTTTTCTGCAGCCCCCAGGTAAAGTAATGTATTCAGGATAGTTTTAGCGTCTCCTGAACTGCATTCTTTGCTCAAGCCGAGTATGTCTGCCGCTATATCAGCACAATTATATTTCCGGTTTCCATGATCAGATAATCTCCTCGCCCCGTCGAGATTTTCTCCGAGTGTAATGATAGCCGGTTCGAGCATTGAGACTCCAGTGGTATTTTTTACAACCTGAGGGTATCCGGCTCCTGCGACCAGGCCGTTGCACAGGCAAGTGCGCTCCTCGCTGTTGCGCAAAAGCCCTCTATTCTTCACAAAAAACTTGACCGGAGACGCCGGGCATCTGTTGAATATCCTGCGCATTCCTTGTTCATCCGGTTTGGCTAATCCCACCTGGTGAAGGATCCCCATATCGCAAACTCTACGCCTGTTTTCGTATACTTCTCTCTCAGACAATGTCCCTTCCAACATTGCCACTTTGAACGAAAATCCTGTTGGGGAAACCGTCGTAGTTTTCACGATGGATGTATCATCCAGTCTATTTTTAAAAGATTCAAAAAGTGCATCCCGGTGTTTTTCTATCATTCCTGATTCCTGGGATAAGGCATATATTGATCCTGCCTGCACCCCGTTTGCTCCTGCTTTAAGTGCTTCTTCGAGTTTTTGCATGCTGTCGAATCCGCCGCCCAGCCAGAAAGGGAGTCCGGTTTCTTTTATTGTATTCAGGTCAGCCATGTCCTTTTCGCTGTAAATCGGCTGGCCAAGTTCATCCTTTTTTAATATGCCGACCGGGTTTGCGTTGTGTCCGCCTGCTCTGTGATTTTCAATTACAAAACCGTCAGGTGCCTCGCTTATACTGCCCGCAAGGGCAGTTGCAAGATCTTCCAGGGACACAATGGCCAGGAATGCCGGCCTTTTAACAGGCTGAGCGGTAATAGCCTGGCCAAAATATTCCTTCGGGTCAAACGAGAGATGAAATGTTTCTCCTACTTCCTTATACATTACCGGAAGCTCCATAGTGACTGCCTGATGCTGCGCAAGCATTGTGCAAATCCTTGGAAAGCCATCCGGGTTTCCGGCTCCCATTACAACAGCATCCACCCCGGCAAGCATTGCTCCGTATATCGAGTATAATAACGGCAGATCAATCTTTTTCAGAAAATTTATAAAAATAAGTCCATTATGCCCTTGTTTCGCAAGCCACACCTCTGCAAAAGCCGATGTAATATACAGATTTATAAGTTCTTTATCAAGCTTAAGCTCAATCGATCCGCTATCCGTGCCGGCATTCACCGGAATCTGTGACGATCCGTTTTCCAGATGTAAATGCGGCAATGAGGTTTGTTTGTATCTTGCTCCCGGATCTTTGCCGCCTTCAATAAAATAACGGTTAAATACTTTATTCCCGATATCCGATCCGGTAAGAGCATCAAAAGCCTGAAACGCGGATTTAACCTGCCCTCCCGGGTCTCCGTCCTGAAGTATTCTTGAATATATTATATTAAGCGCTGTACCGGAAACAGTACCGGCAATACCTCCAGGCACTGAGACAGCGGCTGCCATAGCCAGCCTCCAGTTTGAAATATAAACGCCCATCCCACCCTGAATAAGCCGAACATCGTTTAGAAATTGCATTGTAGATCATCCTTGCAGTGTTGTAAGTAATACTTATCACAGAGTATTATGTCATTTATAATAGTTATATCTTTACAGACAGGGTTATACCTGATTCAGTTGCAATTTTTTGCGTTGAATAAGGATAATATTTCTATGAATGAAATTAATTTTATTCTACTTGAATAATTTGCTTTTTTTTATAAAAAATTCTGTCTGGGCCTGTGAAGAGATAAGAGTGACGTTATGTCATCCAATTGATTGAAGCAACGAAAATAAAAGTCAACAGAAATCCAGGAATTTTTTCACAATATTGTAAAAAAAGTATGATATAGCATTGGCCAAAAGTTATTTGCCAAAGTTTAAGTGATAATCATTCCGAAATTACGATCAATATACTAATAGAACCGGTCGTGATTGGGACCGGTTCTATTTTTACTCAACAACTATAAAGATTGAGAATAACACATACTAATCGTAATCAACAGGTGCGTCAGGAAGCCCGCATGAACCGTCGGCACACGTGTCCTCGGAATTTCGCCATTTATCGATGGAAACACTGGATAAATATCCAAAATCACATGCTTTGAACGACGGACTTGTTTCTCCGCCGGTAATGATTATATTGATCTTGCCTGGATCATAATACGGCTTGATGATAGCGTCACCCGGAAGCTTTCTCCAGGACGCGTAGGGCTCAATGCCCTTCTCAGCCATCGGACCAGTTAAAAAATCAACATAATCTGTCTTCCAGAAACGATCAGCAGTCATTTCAACTGTTTCCGAAACGATTTTACTGAAATCCTCTTTGGTAGCGACTCCTTCTGTTTCCTTAAGGGTTTTCGCAACTAATGGATCCAGGATGAGAGTAGCTGAACCGTCATAAGCGGAGAAGGCCTGCAATAGTATAGCGACTTCCTCAGAATGAGAGCGGAAAGAGGCTGCTCCCATACTGTGGCTGAAAGTCCAGCCACGGAAAATACTGACAACGCTTTCCTCCGGCTTAAAACCCTTTTGTACATGAAATGGTTTCCACACACTTCTTTCCTCATTTTCAGCTATACACAGATTATTATACGAGATCCCGTTCCCCTGTGACGACCAAAATGTATCCTTTAACCTCCTCCCGCCTGCTACATGGCCTAATAATGTCCAGGCTCTTCCGATAGTAGAGTTGGCAATATTAATGGGGCTGAAAGCACCAAGACCGGAATTCATACTAATTTCATTTCTTATCGGGCCATTAACAACCACCATAGAGGCGAAAGGTGTAGTTGATCCAATAATGGCCCGCTGACCGGTGGAAGCGATGGCAAGAATCACCGGCAAATGCTCCGGTCTGGCACCAGCCATTACTGCAACTATCGCTACATTGGCAACAGTTAATGTTGTCGGATTGAAAGGATTAGGCTCTGCTACCACATCGTCCGGGGAGGCGCTGGTGCCTGCCAACATCCTTTGTACGCGTTCCTGGGTAGGAAGAATGACCGGCAGTCCCTCGGTCCAGCCCCTTTCGTAAAAAAGACGCTGCAAATTGTCTTCCGTATCCGGATCCAGAAAATTTTTTTGCGTATCTCCTTGTTGTCTGGCGGTTTGTTCTTTCCTGACCGGTGGTTTGGTCAGAGCGTCAATGATTTCATCAAAGACATTTTTTCCGGTGTCCGGATCCTTGCCCTTGATGTAACCTGTGAGTATATCATCAGGCACCCCGACAACAGGGTGTGGTGTATATATAAATGGTGTATCACCACCGAAACCGCCCTCTGCAGCTTCTTTAAATGCATAAGTTGATAATGGTGCTGTCGGCACTCCCATGCCTTCCAGCTCTCTGTATCCGGAGGCGACGCCCCCTACGCAGCCGGGTCAACCAGCAACCCCAAGGATAGCAGCATTCCCTTTTTCCTTGATTTCGTTCCAAAGTTCGGGAGCGCTTCCCATGAACGGCCCTCCCGGTTTTCTCTTGCGTATGGTTTTGACCGAGGGCATTACTTCGGCAAACCACTGTTGCAACTGTATCATAAATTTGGAGCTGCCGCCAAAGCCGGTATCGATCAGGTAAATTGTCTTATTATCCAGAGAATCAAGACGGTCAGCCATAGTATATGTAGTTTGTGGCATAAATGCAGTCTCAGGCATCCCCCCTATCCGGTTGATTTCAGGATTCATTACATTAGAAATTAAATTATTCGTCATTATATTTCTCCCTTGTGTTCGTGGAATCCGGTTATTTGGATTTCCTGCAGGTATTATTAGTTTGTGGTCCGTATATAAACTATATCAATCCCGTATGGAATTTTTTTGAGGTTCATATTAAACCATTTAATATAAATTTATAGTAAGATGTAATAGAAAGTCAATAGGATTTAAAAAATCATATCTGATTTATAGAAAAATAAATTAAGCTTTTCAAATTTTATGAAAATTAATAAAGATATTGTAACAGGATGAAAGTCAAAACATCGAATTCAGCTATGATGTGAGGACAGGCAATGACACTGAAGAATTTAATCTGCTCTTCTTAACAGCGCGCTTGTCGCGTGATGGGGTACTTCTCATTAATTGTTTTTATATCTTTATAGCCCTGATAAAAACATAATCTATCATATTTCTTCTGTGAACATAACCAAGAAGCCATGAAATAAATGAAAGCGCGAGCCCAATCCTGAATCCTCTTATGCGGAGTGCATTCTTTAAAGATTCCCATTTCAGATTGAACTTTGAAAATCCGGGATAAACGTTATTCCCCATGCTTTTGACGATATCTATTTTATATCCGATTGTTTCCATAAGCGTTTTCAATTCCTCTATCGACATCCAGTTCTCTTCAGGCATATACCAGTATTTGGCGCATAATTTCCCAATGAATCTGTTGTAAAAACCGTTGAGGGTTAAGACGTCATCAACAATAATATCCGAAAGCAGCAATACACCTCCAGACTTAAGGACTTCATATGCTTTGCGTAAAAATAACTCGAGTGTGTTAAAATGCGCAGGTCCTTCGATGCCTATAACATAATCAAAACTATTGGGTTTAAAACGGAGCTTGCATGCATCCATTTTTTCAAAATGAATTTTATCCGACAGATTTAATTGTTGAATATGATGTTTCGCGAATTCGATATGTGCACTTGTAATATCTATTGCATAAATTTTATCAGGATGGATTTTTTCATAAATTTTTAAAGTCTCAGCGCCATATCCGCATGCGACGTTAAGAACTATTCCGGAATTTAGGAGCTTTTCAAACTGAAGCATTCGATCAATTAAATCTTTGACAGCCTGATGATAATCTATTGTGTCTTCTGTCCAATATCCGAATGATAAAAATCCGCCTTCCTGAGTGCCTCGAAAATCGGATCCATGAGAGTAAAATCTTTCTACCTTATTTTCATGTGTTAATTTTTTCATAAATTATATTATCCTAATAATGTTATAAAAAATCAAGTTTTTATATTTTGAGAAAGATTTTTTTGAAAAAAATCATAAGAAAAATGTCCACCCGCATGCACCTGTTTCTGCGACAGCTTCATGCTCAGCATGCTTATGCCATAATAGTATGTTTTTACTGCTGCAATTGCTTCGCATAGCGTATTGATTATTATTCAGTTTCTGCATAAATACAGTAATTATGGAAAAATCAACAAGTAATTGACAAATTGTCCATAAATTATAACAACATCGCGCCGCCCCTTATTACTGGGTTACCCGTATCCTGATCCTGGCCGGGCATTGATTCAACAAAGGCTTTTTGAATACAAATGGGGACAGTCGGGATACCGAGCCTGCGTGCTGCCGCCAGTCCGCGTTTGGAAGGGCTGTCTTCTTCCCCATAATGAAACCAATCGTCGCTGATGCTGAGGTATGCAAGTCCAATATCCGCGAGAGGCCGAAGCCGGGCCACAGCATCTTCTTCGGAAACTGCTACGTAAGTGTTGGTTACTATCCCGACTTTAAGTCACTGCTTTCACAGGGTTAGCAATTGAATTTAAACGACTAACAGCGCAAATAGTGGAGTGAATGTTAGGCGTCACTTTTCGAACTAATACCCTTGTCCAGTGTAGCGTAGTCCTCAAGCCGCAAAATGGAGCATGCTTCCGAGAATCCTGCCGGAGGAACGCCGATTCCCTGTATCATGCGGGTCCAGAAGTTCACCTGGGCAATCGTACTGACGACCACTACAAATTCCCGTTCGGAGAAGGCCGCAAGCATGTCCTGCAATAACCCGGAATTTACGGTTATAGGTGTATTCGTAAGTGCCCGAGCGTATCGCAGCGCTAGCTTCTCTTCGCGGCTAAGGCTGTCAACTTCGTCTATTTCTCTCAGGCCCTGCAATGCCTCGATTTCACTGTTTGTGATGCCCAGGCTGGTGTATTCAGCCGAGTTCATGTCAATACAAAAGGGGCAGGATGCCATAAAGGATACCTGCATTCGCAGCAGCTTCAGCAACCTTGCGGTTGCTGCGCCGTCTTCATGGGCGACAAGGCTTTCCATTACGCCGGCGCCTAGTGCGGCCTTCGGATACCATGCAAGTATGCGGGCAGCCAGCATTTGTTTTCCTGTCTTGCGCTCCGCGATCCACGTCCCCAAACGCAGCAGGAAAGGCATGCGTTCGGGCGGATTGATGTAGGCCTTCACGTTCGCGTCCTCCTTTCGGAATTTTTTCACATTCACGTACATTCAAGTTGTAAATAAGTTATGTGAACGGGGATAAAGACTTCCAAAAACAAAATTTGCGGATATGGATATAAAATTTGAAATACTTTCTAACATAGTAATCTATTTCTTGAATTGATAAAAATGATTATTAAAAGTCCTGTTACAAACGTAATCAATGATATAATTATTTATTCCTCACCCTTATATACTCCATTCTCCCATTTCCCTTTTATTACCGTACCGTCACTTTTCGTACGGATTCCAATACCATGGGATTTATTCTTCTTGAATTCACCTTCATAAAAGGAACCATCCGGAAAAGTGTATTTCCCCCTGCCGTCAAAATAGCCATCAAAAAAATCCCCTTCGTATTTTGCATTCTTAAATAAGATCAATTTAACAGGGTCACTATAAATCTTCCACCTGTCAGTAACCGCAAGTGTAATAATTGCTTTATCTGCCGGAGAACTGCTCTCCTGAGTTAAACTGTTCTAATCCTCATTAACACTGGAACTTTGACATGATAGAATATTAGATAGTAATATTACCAGCAGAAACTGTGATAAGATCTTAAGCATGCTCATAAAAATCCACCTGAAAAATTATCATTTCCAATGAAGTATTAAAATTCCGCTATCCGGCTACAGATGCGTTACCCGGACAAAAATTATCAAATAGTTTACCAACTGATGAACCATCCTGAAGTATTTCAATAGCCTCTTTCAAACGCGTTAACAACATCGAACAGAAAATTACAACAGGCAGCAAAATCGATACGAAACACTGGCAATATCGTCGTACCCTGAATATCATGGCCTGATTAATAGAAACAATGAACATACTCGATGCTGCATTTGTATGTCATCTGAGAATGGATGCCTGTCAATTATATGCAATCAGTTCAGAATATGGATCTGTTATAAAATCATAAGCTTATATGCCTGCGTACCATTCATATCCGCGGTCTTCCCAGTATCCTCCTTTTCCTCGGGCAATGCCGGAAAAATCTTCCACGGCCTCGATGCTCATAACATACTTGGCCATTTTATAGCCGAGCTGCCGTTCAAGGCGCAGGCGTAACGGGGCGCCGTTGGCAACTGGAAGAGCTTTCCCGTTTAATTCATAAGCGAGAATGGTCTGCGGATGAAAGGCGTCTTCCAGGCCTATGCTCTCATAGTAAAGAGAGCTGTCATCATCTCCCAGGGGATCATAGCAATAAAACACGATATAACGCGTGCTTGCTTTCAAATGCACTGCTTCCAGAAGATATCCGAGCCGGGCCCCTTTCCATTTGCCTATCGCACTCCAGCCCTCAACACAGTCGTGCCTGGTGATCTGCGTGCGGCTTGGAAAGTTACGTATATCTTTCAAAGAAAACGCCCTGGGCCGTTCAACAAGGCCTGATACATCCAGCCTGTAATTCGCAAAACCGCTTTTAGCCAGTGCCTTATATTCCGCATTGCGCGGGCTCCTCGTACCGTTGCTTCTGAACTCCGGTGACAGATCCGTTTCCCTGAATTCCTGTGCCATTGCCTTTGCAGGAACAATAAGTCCGTGCACGTTCTTTGTGACCTTCTCCCCTGCGCCGAGAACCTTTGGAAACCAGCCGGATTGAGAAAGTCTGTCGCAGCTGGTTAACATTATTGCACACGCGCTCGAAACCAGGCCTGCAAAAAATCCCTTTCGTGTCAGATTATCATTATTGTTCATTTTCTTCCTCCGGTTCTATCCTGAAATACCCGGTGATCATAGAGCGAACATTATTCCGGAAACCGTTGATTATTATCTCAGATACATGGACTATCGCGAACAGCAATATTAACCATGCTGCAATAAAATGTATTGTGCGCACTGATTGCCTGCCGCCGAAAATATCCACCCATCCGGGAAATATTGAATTAAGCGCAGGTGACATTCCGAGACCCATCATGATCATAAGAGGCACAAGCAAAAAAATTACTGACAAATAGGTTAATTTTTGCAAAACATTATAATGCTTCGCATCTTCGCCCTTCGGATGTCTGAAAAACAAATGATCAATAAAAGTTTTTCCAATTGAACGCCAGTCCTGTTTTGTTGGTAAAAGATCGCGGATTAAATGCCTGCTTGCAATGGAATATATCACGAATGATGTTCCGTTAATCACCAGGAGCCATGCAAAAAAGAAATGCCAGCGCCGTGCCATTGAAAGCCATCGGTAGCCTGGTATTGTGATCCATGAAGGGAATGCGCGGCCCGCCGAGTCCTTATCTCCCTGCAGGTTCATTACTGGCGGAACGCCGCTGTATGAAGACTTGCCCCAGTATAGCGCAGGATGCGCGTTGAAAATATTGAGGCCGCTCATCAGAAGTATAATGATTAAAACAATATTGAGCCAGTGCATAACGCGCACTGGCAGAGGGTGCCTGTAATATAGTTTTGATACGGAATCCGCATCGGTTTTTTTCATAACAATACCTCCATGGAGATAAAACTGCAAAAGCCTGCCGGTTTAGTTTGAGTACCCATGACTGATAAAAAATAAGCTTTCTTATTTTTTTGGTTTTATTCTAAATGATTATTCTATGATTGCAATTACAAAATAATTCCTGACTTGACTTGCAGTTAAGAATCGTATGGCGGGGATTAGCAAGGGTAATGAGAAAGCAGTTTCCTAAATAGGGAGCAGCACCGTGTAAGAAATTATGCAGGTGATCTGTCATATTGTCATATGTTTGAAGTCAGCAGAAGCCTTAGTAACCGAACGCCCGACGTAATGGTCGGGACATGGTGAAAGGCCGAACGATAATCGATAAGGAGGAGGAATGTCTTACTTGAAAACATCGAAATCTCTGACCAGAGATGATGGCATTCAGCGTATGGATAAATACCCGGCCTTAGGAAAAACCAGTTTTAGTTTTCATTTAAAACGAGAATCGAAACGCCCAGTGCGGAGCCGCATGCTGGGTGTTGTGGGAGCTGCGGGCAAGAAGCCCGCGGCGATCCGATTAGACCGTAAATTTATAAGTCCGTTTTAAAATATGCTTTCGCAATACTAACCAAATTGAAACATCGAGATACATTATTCGATTAAAAATAAAATTTTGAAATCTTTTCTTCAAAATTTTATTTTCCTTTTCTAATGAGCCTGCACCCTTGGTCCATCCAGCTTCGTACTCCGGTTACCCGGTTGGCACGTGGATTTCACTACTGATCCGGCAGCTAACCTTTAATCAGGCAGGACTTGCACCTGCTGGGTAACAATAGTATATTTCAGTGTTTTCTAAATCTCCTCCCGATACTTCGGGCTTTTCACGGCGCGAGGAATTTATTGTTAAGCAACTTTGCAGCACCATTGACCTTGTAATAATCTTTAATAATTATGTGCAAAAATTAACCCTGTAACTCTTAATTTCAAAAATAAATCTCTTCTTTCTTTTGCTAAAATTTTTAGTCGCCTCTTTTTGTACGGTCTTACTTCTGCAACTTCTAATACTATATTTGCAAGTTCTGCAATTCTCTCATTATCAGATAATGCAAGAACTTTAAGACGCCTTACATTTTTCATTGAAATATGAGATTGTTTTAAAAATCCAAATATCTCATCTTCTTGTTCGATATTTTCACGTTCTTCCTTTGGTTTTAGTTCGCACTTTCTGCATACATGAATCTTATGCCCTTTTCCGGAAAATTTCTCATTTGGTCGAATAGCTCCACAAATTCTACAGTAATGACCCATAATTATTTTTTCTTTATTATTAATCATTTCATTCCAAATGTCATCCCAGAACGCTAGCTCAATCACCCCTTTTGAGTAATCGCTTCGCAAGTTGCTCACGACATTCCTGTACAGCATTTGTAATAGTGCTACATTCTGGATCACGAAGAACCGATGCCATCTGCAAAACAGCAATGAAAAGTGTGTCAACAACCTCGGGTACCGCATAGTCCTGTTCGACCTGCATCTCAATTGCACTTAAGATACCGCTGAACTTGCGTCCAATTACCATCGGCATTCCTAATGCTTCGATTCGCTCTCGAAGTCTATGCACAAGTTTCGCGTCTTTCTCGTAATATGGCATTCGAACTCCCTTGTATGGCCTAACTAGTAATTATATCATTTTCCATATAATCCAGGACATAAAATTAATTTCAATCATTTATTAACAAATTTTCTTATTCTAATAGAATCATCTGACCAGATAATATTACAATTATCATATTTTCCAGTTTCCGGATAACTTCAAATGCTTAATATTCCTGAAAATATTTTAACACGGCTAACGTCGATAATGAACAATAGGTCGATACCCGCTGATCATCATATATATTATTAAAAATGGCTTAAATATTACCTGAATTTCTGCGGAAAGTATAATCACCCTGTATCTGATAAAGAAAGTCTTGATAAATTTATAGTAAAATCAAAGCAAAAGAACCAGAACGATAGACAGCAGAAGCAGGCTGTAGAAGCGATTTCCCTATATTATGATCTAATTATTATAAAACCGTTTGATAATTCGCCTAAAATGGTTATAGATAAGAATATCTTGACACCTTCCACAGAGTGGAACCGGGTTATTGAAAATCTCCCGGCAAATATCAAAACACGGCACTTTTCCGTAAAGACATTCCGGTAAATTAACAAGTATCACATGGAAAAATCTCTTTCGCATCTATCTTCTGAACAAAATGTTTCATCCAAGACTCAAAAACAGGCATTAAACACCTTAGTGATTCTTTTCAGGAATGCTCTCAACATGTCGGATAATCAAGACACTCCTGCACTCCTACATTTCTAATCCAGCATTAGAAACCAACCGTGCTTCCCGGCAAAATCCAATCCTGTTAATCATTACAATCCAAATGAACTTCGTTCATAGTAATCCGCGGTTCAGACATCTTTTAACATCGCAGGCCAAAAATCGTCAGAAAAAAACAGCGGGCAAATAAAGATAGGCGAGTTTATATAACTACGATGCCCTCATATAATAAATTGTCAATAAAAATCCCCTGTTCTTTCCCTTCAGGTCGTCTCTATAAGTTCCTCGCTACGCTCGGAACACTCAACGACAGGTCTTACTTTTCCAGATTGGCAACTAGCCGTGAATCCGTGTACCAAGATGCCCCCGGTTGTCGAGTAGTCGCGCAGCGGCATAGTGAGAGAACCCAGGTCATCATGCAGCTGCGCAACGTCGTATCAAGACAATTCCGGTCATTGAGTAGCCGCGTAGCGACGTATCGAGACAACCATGGTTGCAGAGCAGCCGTGCAGCCTTTTAACCGAAACGCTCACCACCTTGTCTCTTTAACAAAGCAGCTTCTGGCGTTTTGTCAGACCGCACAGAGGTCTGCGACCTGCTCCTGTAAGCCGATACCGAGGGGTCATCCTCTATTCAAAGA
>CAZVYR010000081.1:0-13080 GCA_964631555.1 uncultured Leptospirales bacterium | reverse complement strand
TAAGTCGTTTCCTCTCCGTATCAGAATCGTTTCCCCTCCGTTTCAAATACGTACCAGAATCGCTTCCTTTCCGTTCTAAATACGCTTCCCCTACGTTTCATAATCGTATAAAAACCGCTTCCGCTCCGTTTCAGAGTCGTTTCCTATCCGTTTAAAAGTCGGTTCCGCTCCGGTTCCCCTCCGTTTTATAATGTATATATGCACAATCCCATAGAGACGCCATGCATGGCGTCTCTACCCCCCACAGGCCACAAAAAAAGTCCGCCCCATTATAAAATAAAACTATTGCAATTAATGCCCGCCTGGCTGACAAATAACAACAATCGGTACCATGATTTATTCATGAACCGGTGGTTTTTCTTGACATATAAATATAAATCCCTGAAAAATAATTAAAATATAATAACCGGCAAAACCATGAAATCCAGACTATATCTTAAGACATTAATCCTCATCCTGCTGCTCCTTATGACAAGCCATAAAGCCTGGGCCGGATACTTTGAAGAAGGCTGCAAATTCTTCACATATAAAAAATATGACCTGGCCAGGGAAATGTTCCTGAAAGACATCGAAGCAAAAGACAATGGAAATTCATATTATTTCCTTGGCGAAATTGAAAAGAATGAAAATAACTTTGAAAAAGCAGTAGAATACTACAGGCTTTCTATCAGCAAGAACATCAATCAAAAATATAAAAAGCTCGCCTACTGGAACCTCATTGTCATTGAAGAACAAAACGGCAAATACGGCGAGATGGTAATACTATGCAGGGAACTCTGGGAACAGATGGATGACGAAGGAGCAAAAACAAAAGTCGAGAAAATAATAAACAAATTCCTCTGGACCAACAATGAAGAAGCAAGGGCAGCATATAATGAAGGTATTGAATACAATAAAAAGAAAATGCCCGAAAAAGCAAAAGAAGCCTTTTACAGCGCGCTGCGCATTGACCCGTACTTCCTGGCACCCAAATTCGAGATTGCCATCCTGCTGATCAATGAAGAAAATTACAATTATGCCATCAATTACCTGCGGGATATCATTGACGAAATACCCTTTTACGGGGAAGTACATCTCCTGCTCGGGGATATATACTTTAAGAAACAACTATACAGCAATTCAATAACGCATCTGACAAAAGCCCTGGACTACGGCTTTCTTGATAAAAAGACCAAATACATTGTTCAGTTAAAGACAGGAACATCATACTACGAAACCGGGCAATACGAAAACGCGCTCGAAGCATTAAAAGCCGCTTCCGAAAATAACAATAAAGCATTAGAACCCCTGTTGATCATGTCCGCAATATATATAAGAAACAACGATTATGAACAGGCCTTGTCAAAGCTGCTTGCGGCAAGGGCGATCGACAGCAAAAACCCTGAAATAATCTACCAAATAGGAAGCCTTTATTATAAAAAAGAAGACCCTAAATATGTTCAGTATTTCAACCTGCTTTTTAATAAATATTACAAAACTGAAGACCATATCCCGAATAAATATTATAAAGCATTTATCCTGCTCTTAAAGAATTACTATGATACTAAAAAATATTCCGACGCAATAAAAATCATTGAGACAATCCCGGATAATCTGAAAAACTACGAGATCAATTTAATATCAGCGCGGGCATATTATTATCAAAACAAGTATGACAAAGCAATAGAATACTTCGAAATGCTTTCCATCGAAAATGACGACAAATACCTCCTGTCAGTATCCTACGCCAAAAACGGCATGCCGGACAAAGCAAAAGATATACTTTGGGCATTATCAAACATAGACGCTCATTATCTTCAAAAGGCCAAACTCGATAATAATACAATAAAAAAAGTAGCATTGGATATTGAAAACGAAAAGCAAAAGATAGAAGAAGAAAAACGAAAAGCAGAACAGGAAAGGATACTGGCGATTGAAAGAGAAAAAGCCGAGCAGGAAAGACTCATGGAAATAGAAAGAAAAAAAGCCGAAGAGGATAGACAAAGGGAAACAGAAAGAGAAAAGGAAAAAACCCTGAACGAGTCACGGGTACCGGATAAGGTTAACGTACTTCCTGAAAAAACACCCGAACAAATCCCTGAGACAAATAAAATCCAGGAACAAAATCACATACCCAATCCCGAAAATAATAATGAAACTAACGGTCATGTCGATCAAAAAGAAAATATAAACACAGGGTCACCTGCACCTGTAACCGGTGCAGAACAGTAGTGTAACTAAAAGCAACGAACAGAGATAAGCGGCTTTCCCCGCACAATGCACTGAACAGCCGCATATTAACAACAAAATATTAACACATCAGTATGATCAAAATAAAATCATTATCATATACAGTAAACAACTCCGACATACTGAAGGATATCAATATATCCTTTCAAAAAGGAGAAATAGCAGGAATAATCGGCGGGTCCGGCTCAGGAAAAACAACCCTGCTAAAGGCAATCGCAGGGCGGTTAAAATCCTTTTCCGGTGAAATACTCATTAACAACGTATCTATTAAAGCAATCCCCTCAAGAGAAAAAGAAAAACATATTTCCGCGTTTCTTAATAATCCTTCGGGAGACATTATAGATGATACAGTATTTAATTTCCTGCTCCAGGCCAGAAAGCCTTTCAAAAAAATACTAAGCCCGTTCTCGGAATTTGATATTCAGATAACCGAGGAATACCTTAAAATATTCGATCTCACTTCCTATAAAGGCAGAAAAGTCCTCTCCCTCTCTGAAGGCATAATAAAAAAGATACTGCTCGCGTTTTATTTTATCAAAGAAGCGGGCATCCTGATAATGGACAACCCAACCTCCACCATTGATATCAACTCATCGTTCTCCCTACAAAAAGCAATGGCTAAATTTGTGATCCACGGAAATAAAACAATCATAATCGCTTCCAATGATCTGAATTTCATATTTCAGAACACAGACAGAGTATTGATTATGAAAGAAGGTAAAATAGAAGAAGAAATAGAACCCGGTAATATTAATCCGGAGCTGATAAATAAATATTTAAATGCCGACGTATTGATAACGCGAAATATTTACAACGGCAAACCAAACATACATCAGTTCTCAACCGGTAAGTAAAAAGCAAACTAATCAATTACTTATTAACTTTCGCGATCCCGTCCTCAACATTATCAATAAAAATAATATATTGCAGCATACCCATCACTTCCATCATCTTGATAAATGCTTCCCTGAGCCCCATAATCATAACCTTTCTTCTCCTTTTATGTGCTTCAAGTGAAACATTGATCATCGCGCCAAGCCCGCCAGAAGTAATCACGCTGATCTTATTCATATCAAGAATTATATTGTATTTCTTTGTTAAGTTATTAAGAGTATTTTCAAATTCCGACTTATTTGAATTCGAAATACTGCCTTCGTACTTAACTATTTTAACACCATCACGGTCAGTAATTGAATAGTTAATTTCCTTGTCCAATTAAATCCTCAACCTGTTTCTATTTTTTCCGCAATACCCGCAAACAACTAATTTACAATCAAACGGCTGTCCTTGTGGAGCTGCCCCCTGACTATATTTTCTATTTCAAGCGCGACTTCAAGACTAAGTATATCATAATTATTATGAATGGATGGTGCTGCACTGCTATTTATGCAATTATAAAAATATTCATGTTCATGTTTTAAAGGATTTTCTTTATGTACGAATAATTCCTCAACAAATGATTCCTGGCTGTATTTAATCTCCTCTTTGGTCAGAAGATAGGCCTGTGAAGCCTGGCGATGTATATGGATATCCTGCGTTGTGTAATCCAGAAAGATATACGATTTTTCCTGGCTGATTGACAATGTCCTGATCTTTCTCTGAGTAATCCTGGAAGCAGTCACTGTTGCTGTACAGCCGCTTTCGAACTGAAGAATGGCAGTTGCATAATCTTCATAGTCTGTAAATACAGAACCGCCGGATGCCTGTACAGATATCACAGGAGAGTTGACAATATTCATTACAATATCAATATCATGTATCATTAAATCCAGAATTACCCCGACATCTTTTACCCTGTCCGAAAAAGGAGCAAGTCTTCGTGATTCAATGATTATGGGATTGGTTACGATCTTATGCAATTCCTGGACAGCTCCGTTAAACCTTTCGACATGTCCAACCTGAAAAACAAGACCTTTCTTTTTAGCTTTATTCGCGAGTTTCCTTGCCTGTTCAATTTTTTCAGTAACCGGCTTTTCAACCAGAACATGAATATTATTTTCCATTGCCTGAGACGCGAACTTATAATGAAGATAAGTAGGAACTGATATGATAAGAGCCTCAACATTTTCAATGAGTTCTTCAAAGCTGTCATAAGATTTAATATTATATTTTGCAGATATTTCTTTTGTTTTTTCCGTATTTATATCATATATTCCTACAAGATTTATTTTATTAGTTAAAGTGGTTGCCACGCTTACATGATACTGTCCCATATGCCCCACGCCAACAATTCCGAGCTTTAATTTTTTCATTGTCCTTTTCTCCATTTCCTTTTTCCTTCTTTTCAAACAATACAAAAAATTATTATAAAAAACTATACAATAAGTATTATTCATCCCACCAATACTGAAGGAATTTGTTTTATTTAAATAAAAATACTAATGTATAAAAGAATTATGTTTCAGTGATAAAATAAAAATGAGTTACTTTTAAAAAAGCAATAATTTGAAGCAACAGATGGTTCTGATATAAGCGCAAAATAAACCTCCTTCGCGTTAAAAGGGGAATAATGTATTTCGCCGGAATAACCGCAAATTGGGTTATACAGTATACTTTATATTAACAAGAACATCTTTTAGTAAATTATATTCTACTTCCTGGTTATAAACTGGATTACCTAATCCTTTCAGTAGAACAAAATTAATTTTACCTGCTATATTTTTCTTATCATATCGCATATGATCGATTATATCATCGGCATTTAGTCTATAATCATTATAAATTAGCCTGTATGCAGCGATTAAATCAGTAATTTGTTGCATGTCAGCGTCACTCAGCCAGCCTAAACGCCTTGATATTTCCGCTTCTATTTTTATTCCAATAGCCACTGCTTCGCCATGAGAAATCCCCTTACGTTCCAGCATAGACTCAATCGCGTGTCCTGCAGTATGGCCGAAGTTTAATACTGCTCTTATACCTTCTTCTTCTTCGTCTTCCTCAATTACCTTTTTTTTAAATAAAACAGAATAGTATACAATACGCTCAATGCTACTCAATTCTCTTATAGAATTCAAGTTATTTTCATTGAGGACATTCAAAAGACTACTTTCGCCGATAATAGCATGTTTTAAAACTTCAGTCAGACCATTCTTAAGTTCATTATCCGGAAGTGTCTTTAAAAAACCAATATCAGTTATTACAATCTCCGGTTGATGAAATGTCCCAATGATATTTTTCCCTGTCGATATATTAACCGCGACCTTACCTCCTATACTTGAGTCTACCATAGCAAGTAAAGTCGTTGGAATGTGTAAAAGAGGTATTCCACGCATAAAGACAGAAGCAATAAAACCTGCAAAATCACCAACTACTCCTCCCCCAATAGTAATTATCGATGATTTTCTTGAATAACATTTATCAAGCAGTTTATTAAAAAATTCTTCCGCATACCTGTAATTTTTATTCTCTTCACCATCCTGCATTATAAAAATATCAAAATTATCATATCTGCCAAAAGACGTTTTTATTAACTTTTCATACAATCTCATTACATTACTGCTGACTATAACAGCAAATCTATCCCTTAACAAAATCCGGTTCATTCTTTCAATATTTGATAAAACAGAATCACCGATAATTATACTATAATCTTTATATTTTGTATGCGCAGTAAGTTCAGTCATTGTACTACCCATTTTTTACCCTGGTAAACTTCGATCTTTGCACCGTTTAAAATTTTTTTCAGTTCTGTTTTTATCGGAGGGAGTATTTGCAGGTTTTCCATATCATCGATATTAAAAAACTTAAAATCATAAAGCCGCTTCTCCTGACCGAGTAAATACATTCCTGCACCATGGGTACAAAAAAAGCATATATTCACTATATGCTTGATGTTATCTGGATCAATTGAATCGAATATCAAAGCGACGTCATTGACTTTTATTGAAATATCGAGTTCTTCTTTCAGTTCTCTTATCAAAGCTTCTTTCAATGATTCTCCAGGATCAACACCTCCCCCGGGAAGAAGCCAGTAAACCTTATTCTTTTTTCTATGAGCAATTAATAGGATTTCATTATTTTCTACTATTATAGCAGCAACTCTGATCCTGATCTCCGGATGACTCATAACTTAAACGGACATATCCCCTTTCCATATCTCCTGCAAAATCCTTTTTGCAGCATCCATCTCTGCTTTTCTCTTGCTGGTACCTACACCGGTAGCAACATCTTTCCCCTGGATACTAAGTTGAACTGTAAATTGCTTCTTATGATCCGGTCCACTTACATCAATAACCTCATAATATGGCCGTTCTTTGTATTTACCCTGTACGTATTCCTGTAAAGCTGTCTTGGGATCTCTGAGGTAGGATTGTTTATCAACTCTTTCGATGTGACTTTTAAGGAGTGAAAGTATATATCTTTTACTTTCTTTTAAACCTGAATCCAGATAAATAGCTCCGATTACGGCTTCAAAGGTATTGGCCAAAATCGACGATCTTTCTCTGCCGCCGCATCTCTCTTCTCCCTTTCCCATTAGAAGAAAACTACCAAGATTTATCTCAGTAGCAACCTTTGCAAGTGTGGTTTCCGATACTACTGCAGACTTAATTTTGGCAAGATCACCTTCAGGGTAATCTTCATAGCGTTTAAAAAGATATTCATTGATAACAACAGCCAGAACAGAATCACCTAGATATTCAAGTCTCTCATTATCCTTTGGTCCTGTTCTGTATTCATTAACATATGATCTATGCGTCAGGGCTCTATTCAACAAACTTTTATCTTTAAATTTTAATTTCAGTTCTTTTTGTAACTTATTTAGTTGTCTGTATCTCTTTGTTCTGTTGATATGTCCTTTTTGATTTTCCTTATTATCTGCAGAAACCATTATATTTACTTTCCAAAACAAGAAAAGTTTAAATTAAATAGACCCCTATTTCTGTTTGGATTCAATATAATTGATAATATCAGAAACAGTTACTATTTTTTCCGCATCTTCATCAGGTATCTCAATCCCGAATTCTTCTTCCAACGCCATCACGAGTTCAACTGTATCAAGTGAATCTGCTCCTAAATCATCTATAAATGAGGCTTCCTTTGTTACTTCTGATTCATCCACCCCAAGTTGATCCACAATAATCTGCTTAATTTTTTCAAAATCAACTGCCATTTGATCGCAGTCCTCCTTAAATTTTCTTGTATAATTAATAATCAAAAAAGTATCGCATTTAAGAAAAATCAATTACATTATATTAAATAATTAGACCGCATATAATAATATTAAAACACAATATCGTATGCAAACAAAAAATAGCTGATTAAATAGCCAGATATGAATATTTTAATCAAAATTATATGTTATACTGATTATTTACTCTCTTTTATTTTTACTTTAGGTTCGAGTACAAGAACACCTTTATAATGACCACACTCATTACAAACCCTGTGAGGGAGTACATATGCACCACATCTGGGACATGGCCTTAAATTCGGCACACTAATAGCATCATGAGATCTTCTCATTCTTGATTTAGATTTTGATTTTTTTCTTTTTGGTAAAGCCACTTGTCTACTCCAATTAAATCCAGTTTCTTTCAGATCAAATATTTCAATGATTCTTAATATATTATTTTCACTATAAATTATATAATATATAAATCAGTTCTATCAAAATTATCTATCTATTTTCATAGCATAAAACCGTTTAAATATTCTGATAGTACAATAAAAATGTATTTGTTATTCCATTAACCGGTTATGTCAAGATATTTTTATTCATAAAACAACCATAAATATCTCTACTCAATAGCCCGGGATAAGTAAAAATTTCCTTTGATGTCACTAATAATTAGACATAGATAATGAAAATAAATACTCAAATATATGTTCTTTCACATTGTAATTTCTTTATCTTCGCCGATTGTTTTATGATAACCGAGTAATAACAGGCGCTTTTTGGCTTTTGACGCGAAAACAGAGATAGGATATTCTGAGATCACTTTATTATAGTATTCCTTTGCCTTTAACAGATTACCTTTTACCTGATTGATTCGTCCCAAATCATAAAATATCTCGTCAGCAATTATTGAATTTTGATATTCCTTTTCAAGCCGCTGGTATATTCGAAACGCATCATTTATATCGCCTAGCTCCTCTGACGCTATTCCTGCCCTGTGTAAAGCTAACGGAGCAAAAAATGATGAAGGTGATTTATCAACGAACTTTAATAAATATTTTTTACCTTCCTTTTGATTATTAATTGATAAGTATAATCCGGCCACTACATAATAACCATTTTCATTAACATATCCCCATAGTGAAGAATCAATTAATGCATTCAAATCGTTGATGGTTTTTTGTATATTCTTCAAGTCATTTTGATCACTTGTTGAATACCGATCCAATATCTTCTCGAATTGTTCCAATTCTACTTTTTCCCTATTCCGATAGTATACAACCCCGGAAATGATTAGCGCCACTACTATCAGAATCGAAATGAAAGAATAGATAAGCGGCTTTTTATTACTTTTATACCTATCCTTAACTCCCATAAGAAATCGTTCTATGAGATTCCTTTCTATCTCAATTTTTCTAGTGCTCATACTGTAGTATCATTCTCCCAATTTTATCTGGATAAAATCCCCCAGAGTCACCCTTTTTGAACCTGTATTATTTAATACTTTATCTAACTCTTCCTGCTCCAATGCTTCGTTATATCTTTTAAGGCTAAGAGATAATCTCTTCCTGGCCACATCAATACCAAGCACTTCCACTTTTACTTCATCCCCGATCTTAAAATGATCTTCTATGTTTTCTATTCTTTTATGGGAAACCTCCGATATATGCACAAGACCCTCAACATCCGCTTCAATCTTTACAAATAAACCAAATGCTACTATACCGGATACTATTCCTGATACTTTGCTTCCTGGAGGATATTTTTCATTGATGATTTCCCATGGTGATTTTACCAGTTGTTTTACACCACATGCAATCTTCATCTCATCCTGTTTAATATCAAGAATCTTATGTTCAATAATATCTCCTGTTTTATAATTTGATGAAATATCCTTTACATTCTCATCCCAACTTATATCTGAAATATGTATTAAACCATCAATCCCATCTTCCAGTTCGACAAATAAACCAAAATTAACGATTTTTTTAATCCTGCTTGAATGAACTGATCCGATCGGAAACCTGTCCGCTATTGTATTCCAAGGGTTTGTCATTAATTCTTTGTAGCTTAAAGGAATTTTCTTATCATCTTTCTTGATATCAAGAATCTTAGCGTCTATGGTTTGTCCCTTTTGAAATATCTCCTTTGGGTTAACATTCCTTTTTGTCCATGAAATTTCAGAAGAATCCAAGTATCCATCAACACCTTCTTCAATCTGAATAAAAACCCCAAAGTTTGTCAAAGTAACAATTTCGCCTGTAATAATGTCACCAATATTATATTTCTTATCAACATTTCCCCACGGGTCTTCTGTTAGCTGCTTCAAGCCGAGTGAAATTTTTCCTTCATCCTTATCAATATTCAAAATGATAAACTGCCTGACTTCATCCAGTTCTAGTAACTTTTTAGGCTTAAATACTTTCTTCCAGGATATATCATTTTTATGTAATAACGCCTCAAGCCCTTCGATTTCTATAAATACGCCAAATTCGACAAATTTCTTAACTTTGCCTAGTATTTTATCACCGATATTATACTTGGAGAGAAAATTATCCCACAGCTTTTTATTTTCCTCTTCAACGTATTCTTTTCTTGATAATAGGACAGTATGCCGTTTCTCATCTATATTTATTATTTTAAACCAATATGCCGTATCAGGATTCATATTCTTCTTAATCCTCAAATCAGCAGCATGTGAAAAAGGCAGGAAACCGTCAATTTCATTACAATCTACAACAATTCCTTTATTATTCGAACTCTCCAGTGCACCTTGTATTTTTTCAATACCCTCTTTATAAATATTGATAAAATTCGACCATCGTTTTTCTCTCTCAGCTGCAACTTTTGAGAATACATACATCCCATCGATCAGGCGCTTATTGACCAGTAAAACATCAATAATATCACCGATCTTAGGTTTGTCACTAAATTCTTCCAAATTAACTCTTCCATCAGTTTTAATTCCTACATTAACATAAGCAAAATCATCATCTATTGTAACTACTTCACCCTTAAGAATTTTATTTGGTTGAACAACATCAATCGGAAAATCCGCTATTCTCTCCATGTCGATATTTTCTTCATATTTTTCACCAATATTCATAATAATAACCCTGTTTTAATAACATATTATAATATTATCACCTATCCAATATAAACACATTACTATACTATCTTTAATATATTATTCATTAACGGACCGGTGTTTGATTATTTACCAAATTAACAACATGATGAATGACTTCTTCTATACTCATATCCGAGGTGTCAATATATATCGAATCATCTGCCCTTACTAATTTGCCAAATGGCCTGGACATGTCCTGCTCATCTCGTAGGGCAATCTGTTTCTTGATATCTTTTATGTCAAGATTTTTTCCTTTTTCGTGATATTCTTTAGCTCGTCTGTATGCTCTGACATCCACTGAAGCATCAAGATAAAATTTAATATCTGCATTCGGAAAAACTACCGTGCCGATGTCCCTTCCATCCATAATTACGGAGTTTTCACTAGCCCATTTCCTTAATATTGTATTTACAAAATCCCTTACTCCAGTATTATCTGATACAATTCCAATATTTTTGGCTATAATTTCATCTCTTATTTCTTCGGAAACATCCTGACCGTTTATATAGGTAGAGCAGGATCCGTCAAGATTAAAAGTCTGGGCTAAAAAAATTAACTGTAGATCATTTGTTATATCCAGTTTATTATCAATTGAACCATACTCCTTTAATAAATACCAGGTAATTGATCGATAAACTGCCCCTGAATCAATATATTTTAATCCAAGTCTGTTTGCGATTATTTTTGAAATGCTGCTTTTACCCGATCCGGCAGGGCCATCAACAGCAATAATGAGTCTATTTTTATTCATAGTCAATTGCCAGTTTATATTCTCTGATTCTATTAAAAAATAATTTTAACTTTTCAGTATCTATATTCTCAGAATCCAGTATATCTTTCAATACTTCAAGCTTTTTAATGAGTTTTTCGATTGATTTTGAAATATTAGTGCTGTTAAGTATTGAAATATCAGTCCATATATGTGATAAACCAGATGAGATCCTGGTGACATCTTTAAATCCCTTCCCTATAAAATACTTAAATTTATCAGCTTCAAGATGCTCCTTTAAAGATATCTCAGTAGTAAGTTCATTATAAATATCTACAATTAAGCAGGCAACCAGATGAGGGAGGTGGCTTGTATGGGAAACAATTAAATCATGTAAATCCGCGGATAATACTATTGTTTTTGCTTTTAGACTATGCCAAAATCTTCTTATTCTCTCAATATCTTCATTATAATTAAACTTATTAGGAGTCAGAATAACAGATGCATTTATAAAAAGCCCTTCACTGCTATTTTGGTAACCATCTTTCTCAGACCCAGCCATCGGGTGACATCCAACAAATCTGTCTGCTCTTTTATTCTTTATAATACTATTTAATATTGCCCCTTTCACACTCCCAACATCTATTACTAAGGCCTTCCGACCCAAGTCTGAATTATTTAGAATATCACTAATAATGTCTATGGATATAATAACAGGCAAAGCTACAATAATTAAATCAACGCCCTTTAAATCAGGTTCTTTAATACTACCGATATAATCAACAAGACCATCATTTATTGCGGTAACCAGCTTGTCAGGATTTCTTACAAAGGCAAGCAATTCCACATTATCCGAGAGTTTTCTCAAATCTTTACAGATAGAACCACCTAATAAGCCTAAACCGAATAGAGCAATTTTTTTAAAATCCAAAGTTATTACCTTCTAAGAAATTTGACTTTCAAAGTATATATAATTGCTATCCAAGTTTCTTTTATATGATTTACCCACCCCGCGGGCGAATTGAGTGACTTCTGAGAAATAAATGTTTAAACAGCCTGCAACCGTTTTTACTGCTTTTTAATGTTTCTTCGGGAATTGCCCCTGACCCGTGAGCGAGCTGGGTTGCTGCGTAATAAAAAAAATAATCCCAAAATGCCTTTGCATCCTATAACTTAAATAAAACGTTTAAACATTGATTGGATATGAACCAAGAATTTTAACAAATAATGCATCTTTCTTTAGTCTATTAACAGCTTTTATTACGTTTGTATCCTTAATATGCCCGATAAAATCAATAAAAAAATTATATGCCCAAGCTTCCTTTTTATTTGGTCTTGATTCTATTTTTGATAAATTGATATCAGAATCCCTAAAGGATTTAAGAATTCGATATAATGCACCCGGTTCGTCTTTAATACCCAAAACAAGTGAAGTCTTATCGTTGCCAGTTTTGATATTATCTTTATAACCCAAAACGAAAAACCTTGTTAAATTATTCGTATAATCTTCGATATTGGATGCAATAATATTTAATCTATAAATTTTTGCAGCAACTTCCGATGCAATGGCAGCAGACATAACTTCCCTGGAAGCAATTTCAGAAGCTGTTATAGTCGATGAAACCTGCACTAATTCTGCATCAGGAAGGTTTCTTTTTAACCATATTTTGCATTGTGCAAGTGACTGGGGATGAGAATATATTTTTTTTATTTTATTAATCGTATCGGCCAAAGACAATAAACTGTTATTGATCTTTAAATATTTTTCTGAGACAATTTTTAAATCAGTCTCCATAAGTTCATCCAGTGTATAAGTAACGGACCCTTCAGTACTGTTTTCTACAGGCACAACACCAAAGGAAGCACGACCTGATTCGACTTCTTCAAAAACTGAAG
>CAZVYR010000080.1:0-13092 GCA_964631555.1 uncultured Leptospirales bacterium | reverse complement strand
CAGTATTCAAAATAACAACAGACGATCTTTACAATGCATTAAAAAACAATAAGCCCCTTAAACCCTTTATCAGCAAAAAAGGCGCCAGTCTCGTTTATCACGCTTATAATCGCGGCGACGGCAACACCGACGGCAATATAAATTCCGTTAAGCCCGAAATGATAGACAAAGACCTTACCCTTGAGCTTGTCAATGACGGCCAGGGATTTATTGAAGAACATGCTGAAAACAAAATAACCAGATTCACCCGGAAGTTCAACCTGAGAAAAGAAGTAACGCAATGGATTCACTATTCCAATCCGCCTCACTATAATGAAGACAAACTTATATTCTCTATAAACTGCGAACAGTATTATCTGCGGTTCATATTCAGAAAAGAAGGAAATGATATAATGGTATACGAAATAAAATTCAGCGATGAAGACCCAGGTTAAAAAACAAGTTGAACGAAATGCGATGTCAGTACAGGCAATAAAAGCAAAGAGGAATAAAAAAAATATAAAAATTACGATTATTCCTTGATTTTATAAAACAACAAGGCTATTTTATAAAAGTAAAAAGGATTATCTTTCATTAACGCAATAACACCCTCTCCCGTCCTGACGGGAGAGGGTAGCCGAGTCCCCATTCAGGGGACGATGGCCGGGAGAGGGCACAGAAGCAAACTCAGCAGGCTTTTAACTCATAAAGGGAGACACCAAATGGCAACAGCAATACCGACCACAATGATAAAGTCCATCAGCGGACGCATAGGCAGCGTCGTCTTTTACCAAAACCGCGGAACCCAGTGCGTGCGCACGCATGTCATCCCGCGCAACCCCGACACACAGGCACAGCGCATAGTACGCCGCGCCTTTGGCGACGCAGTCCGCTCATGGCAATCCATGAACGCTGATGAACAATACGCGTTCATCAGAAAAGCCCGTTTCCTCAACATGAGCGGCTACAACCTGTACATATCCGGATACATGAAAACAAGAATTCCAGCCATGCTGATCACCGGCACATCCAAAGCATATCCTGACAATACCCTGAACTCTTCCTCCCTTAACCGCATCCACTCCGTTTCAAAGACGTATAAGGCAGGATCCGGTACAAATACTCATCCCGGAGGCCCGAAACACAGCCCCGGATGACAAAAACAGCAAGAATAAATTTATTTTTTAATATATAATTTACTTTTTATCCCAGGAGCCCACTCCTATGTGAACCTGATGGCTCGATGTCTCGGTATGTCGCATTATTTTTAAGTCCCCCTAAGGGGGATTTAGGGGGCCAGAGAAGCAATGACGGACTTTTTTGTTAGTCTTCTTTACCATGTGAATCTTTAGGAAAGATGCGGGTAGTAGTGATGGGGGACTTCGCCATGCTCCTCATGGCGAGGGGGCATTAGCAGCAAAGACGTACTTTCATAAATTAAATCATTAACCGGAGAGAATCAATCATGTTGAAAAAAAACCTGATGCTGCTCATAATAGCATCCTTCTTTATACCTGCACTGCTGACCGCCGAGAACCAGTACCCGGTCAGCGTACTCAATCAAGCACTTCTTACCTCAGCAAACAGTGAAAATTTCAAAAACATCGATCATCTGGAAGACCTGATAAAACAGGGCGCAGACGTCAACTGCCTTAACTCAAAAAAGCAGTCCCCCCTGATCCTGTCCATAATCGCGAATAACCCCAAAGTATTTTACTTTTTGCTCGAACATGGCGCTGATCCCAACCTGCAGGTAGCAGGCAATCATACTCCCCTGCATTATCTTACAGATAAATGCAGGCGCGGCATCATCTGGAACTCTGCCGAGATAAAAGCCCTGGTTGACAAAGGAGCAAACGTTAACGCTCAGGATGCGGAAGGTAAAACGCCTCTCATGGCAATGGTGCCGTACTCAAGCTACTACGTAAGCGATGATGAAGTCGAGACTATCCTGAAACTCGGCGCTGATCCCAATATACAGGATAAAGACGGAGAAACATCCCTCTACAAAGCCGCGTATGATAAAAATATGGCCACATTCAACCTGCTCTTAAAATACGGCGCAGACCCAGCCATAGGAAAATACGACGGAAGAACAATTCTTTTTAAAGCTGTAGACGATAACATAACCGAAATAATAAAAATATGCATTAACAAAAAAGTCGATCTCGACGCAGCAGACAAAAACAGCTGGACACCCCTCATGAGAGCAGCAGACTGGGGACGTTACGATGCAGTAAAGATGCTCCTTGAAGCAGGCGCAGACCCCAACATCAAAGACTCAAGGAACAAAACAGCGTTTGACATTGCAATGTCAAACGACCGTCCCACAGTCGCCAGGCTGCTCATAAACCACGGAGCCGACACAGGAAAAACAGATAAAAAAAAGATCGATGAGATACTGAAAAAAGCTAAAGAAGAGGCAGGCGAGCTTCTCGGCAGAATAGCAGGCAAAGCGGACCTTGCGACCGTAAAAGACCTTATCAAATCCGGCGCCGATATCAACCGGGACTACTACGGAGACACCCCGCTCCTCAGCGCAGTAGCAGGCCAGAACAGGAAAGTAGCCTTATATCTCATAGACAAAGGAGCAGACCCAAACAAAGCAACCAGGAGCGGCATCACTCCCCTGATGATGATGTCCGGTTACAACGACAATTTCTTTTATATATATAGAAAAATAGTACTTAACCGCCTTCTTCAGGGATACGACGGCAGAAACGCGGTCTGGTCTTCCGACGACATAGAAGAGCTCATCGACAAAGGCGCGAAAGTAGATGCGCAGAGTAAAGACGGCCGCACAGCCCTCATGTTCGCGGCATTTAATCATTATGGCACAGGCAATGAAGAGAAGCTCGAAGAGCTGCTCGATGAAGACGCTGATCCAGCCATCAAAGATAATTCCGGCGACACAGCCCTGTTCTACTCAGTAAGCAAAAATCCGAAGCTATTCCTTATGCTCGCGAAGGAAGGCGCTGACATCAATATTAAAAATAACAAGGATGAAACAGCCCTTCACAGAGCAGCAGGAGCAGGAGCGTCTGATATAGTCTCTTATTATATCAATAAAAAATCGGATATTAATATTAAAGATAAACACGGCTGGACTCCGTTAATGGCAGCCTCACTTAGCGGAGATCCGGATACTGTCCGCCTGCTTATCAACGCCGGGGCCGCGGTAAATGAAAATAACACTACAGGCAACAGCGCCATTGACCTTGCAATGATCGGCGGACAAAGAGCAATCGTAAAATTGCTTACACAGGCAGGCGCAAAGCAAAATCCGGACATCAGCCGCAATCATTACCTGGATGATCCAGGATCATCCGCAGGGGAAACAGCACAGGACAAAGAATCCAACCTTAACCCTGAATTCGTAGTCCAGCTCTCTCATTCAAACGGGATCACTTGCATGGACATGTCAAAAGACGGCCGCTACGCCCTCACAGGCAGCTATGACAAAACAATAAGACTCTGGGACATACGAAGCGAGAAACTGGTAAGGACTCTTTTCGGTCATGAAAAATATATCCAGAGGATCCTCTTTCTGCCGGATAATAAAAGAGCAATTTCAGGAGGAGGCGATACCGACCTCTTTTTATGGGACCTCAGCTCAGGCAAAATAATCAGGAAGTTTACAGGCCATACTGACAGCATTGAAGGTCTTTATATCTTAAACAACGGCAAACATGTACTCTCAATAGCATCCGATAAAACCGTACGCCTGTGGGATATATCATCAGGCAAACAGATCAGCATGCTCAACAGGGAAGCCCCCGGAGCCCGTGTTGGTTTTGAAGATGCTGACAAATCACAAATCTTCCCTGACCACTATTACGAGCGTCTTATAAAAGTGGAAAAAGACAATACGATCAAAGAAATAAAAGGCGCATTCAATGACGCGCTCCTCTCCCCTGACGGCAAATATCTTGTCTCTCTCAAGCCCGATTATGAAAAAGAAATACTTATATGGGACGCGAAAACATTCGAACAACTAGACAGAATAACAAAGCCGGGATACACAAGATTAAAGTGTCTCGATTTTTCCGATGACGGCCGCATGCTCATAGCAGGAACAAATAGCGCGTCCGAAATGAATAATCCTCCTGAAATAGTATTATATGACTTCAAAGGAAGAAAATTTCTTAAAAGATTTAACCCCGGCGGAACAGTCAGAAACATAAAATTTCTACCAGGCAACAAACGTGTTCTTGCTACCATAGGATCAAGCATTGGCGTGTGGGATATCAGAACAGGCGAAAGATTAACAAAACTCGAAAGACGCTCCGGCAGCATAACAGGTATCGAACTCTCCCCTGACGGTAATTACTGTCTGGCAGTCAACAATAATGACGAACAGATAAAAATATGGAACCTGAATACAGCCAAGCTGGTGAAAACCATCAAAGGAGCTCCTGAGAGCGTAATATTTAACGCGAAATTCTCTCCTGACGGAAAAACAATTACCTATCTCAGCGGTATCCCGGAAGACAGACATTATAAAAGATCGGTAATAACAATTGACACAAAAGAAGGAAAAGAGATCAGCTCTTTCCCCTGCGTTTCACAATATATTACGAATATCGACATATCAAATGACGGAAAGCTCGTGGCAGGCAATGCAATAATCAGCAGCGGCATTATAAACATCTGGAACAGAGAAACCGGAGAAGAGATCAAAACCCTGATGCTGAAGCCGATGAAATATATCAACTCAGTCCGTATCTCCCCTGACGGCAAATATCTTCTCGCGGGCTCAGGCAAATGGGAGTTAGGGTTCAGCGGAGGCGGAGTTGATGAACCGGGGATGATGATACTGTGGGACATAGAAACAGGCAAACCGGCAGTTACATATTTCTCCGACGGCATCCCTGTACAAACAGTCGCATTCTCCCCTGACGGAAAACGCGTTCTCGCAGGTACAGGCTATGATGACAGGAATATCCCCGGCGATCTCTGGGTCTTCGACACCATGTCCGGCAAAAAGTTATTGTCATTCGAGGGACACACCAACAGCATCAATACAGCCGCCTTTTCTCCTGACGGGAAATACATAGTCTCAGGCAGCAACGACCATACAATAAAACTATGGGACGCTGCAAGCGGAAAGGAGATCAGAACCTACGACAGTCATACATCAGATATATACAGCCTCGCTTTTACTAATAACGGCAAATACATCCTCTCCGGCAGCAGGGACGGCACCATGAAATACTGGAATCTCTACTCCGGAAGACACATGAGCTTCGTCTGTAACAACAAAGAATGGGTAATTTATAACGACAGCGGGTATTTCGACTCTTCAAGAAACGGCAGCGATCTCGTTGCAATGGTACAGGGAATGTCTGCCTATGGTATAGACCAGTTCGCCATAAAGAACAACAGGCCCGATCTCATACTCAGCAGCATGGACATGGGAACCCCAGGCCTTATAGAACATTTTCGCTTAAATTATCTCAGGCGCCTCGAAAGGCTCGGGATCAACGAAGATAAATTAAAAAACAGCAACAACCTTCCGTTTGTAGAAATTACAGACGCGAAGACCAGCGGAAAAAAAGTAATTATCAGCTTCAATATCAGCGACGACAAAGTAAAGCTGCATCATTATAATATTTATGTGAACGACTGTTCAGTTTACGGTGAAAAAGGAGAAGATATATCAGGCAGCAGAAAGGTATCAGTCAAAGAAACAATAGAATTAACATCCGGTACCAACAAGATCGAAATATCCGCGGTCAATGAAGCAGGAGCGGAATCCTTCAGGGCTCTTACATTCGCCGAATACAAAGAGGTAACCAGGGGCGATCTGTATTTCATGGGATTCGGCGTCTCACAGTACAGGAATAAAGATCTGAACCTTGCTTATGCTCATAAAGACGCGACTGACCTTGCAGGCTATTTCTCCAAAATGAAGGGCAGACAGTTTAAAAAAGTCTTTGTGAAAACATATCTGAACAATGCTGTAACAACTGCAAATATAAAAAACGCGGCAGAATTTTTTAAAAAAGCCGGGGTTGACGATACAGTAGTACTTTTCATTGCAGGTCACGGTGTGTACGACCGCGGCAAAGAGGCTACATACTATTATCTCACTTATGACGCAGACATACAAAACCTCTCCGGAACAGCCGCAAACTTCGAGCTCATTGAAAACATTCTCCAGGGGATCGCCCCGAGGAAAAAGCTCTTTCTTATCGACACATGCGAATCAGGTGAAATGGACGAAGCATTGAAGAATGAATATTTTACGATGGCGGGAAAGCGCGGTATAAAGCCACGTACCTCCCGCTCAATAAAGTCCGCGCTCAGCAGCATAAAGCCAGGCGATAATACTGCTGACACAGGCAGAGGTTTAAAGATTGTCACAGGGAAAACGGGCAGCGGCCTCAGAAAGTACTTATACGAAAAAGACAGGTATATTTACAATGATCTATTAAGAAGATCCGGGGCGATCGTGTTCTCTTCTTCAAGAGGCGGCGAGTTCTCCTATGAAAGCCAGAAAATCAAAAACGGTTTCTTTACAAAATCAATAATCAATGCCCTGACCGGGAAAACAGCGGACAAAGACAATGACAAAATAATATCCACTGAAGAACTGAGAGACTATGTAATAAAAGACGTTCCAAAACGCACATGGGATAAACAGCATCCCACAGTCGACAGGGATAATATATACCAGAAATTCGGCTTTCCTGCTATATATTCAAAATAAAGCTCCCCGCCGCAAGCGGACGGGGTATTCCCCGCTTAAAGCTGCGGGGAATTAAACCATTGGGAGATTAAAACACGGAGTATAATATGGAGAAGAATTTATTTATCTTTCTGATTTTAATTTCTTCTGCTTTCACTGCCACCGGGTCTTTTGCAGAAAACCAGGCAGTGGAAGTAACGAATCCGGAAGAATTTATAAAAGCTATTAAATCAAATACTACCATCCGGCTGAAGCCGGGCGCACACCTTCTTTCAGCAGCAGAAGATATTTCCACTGAGAACGTCAAATGGGAAAAAATCCATGACGGTTCCGAGCCCGTAATCAGCAATATTGAGAATCTCGTGATCGAAGCAACTGAATACACCTCTATTCTTATTGACCCTAACTATGTATATGTCCTGCATTTTAATAACTGTAAAAATATATCAATAAGGAATCTGACTCTCGGCCATACCGACAAGGGATACTGCATTGGCGGAGTACTGAATTTCACTGATTCCAGTGATATAACAATTGAAGAATCAATACTCTTCGGAAGCGGGACCTACGGAATTACCCTTGAAAGAGTTAAGAACTTCTCTATGCAGAATTCGTTAATAAAAGAATGTACGTACGGCCTTCTTCAGATATACAACTGCTCCGGCATAACATTCACAGATTCCGACTTCCAGGATACCGGAGAATTCGATCTCATAGAATGCAATTACAGCGACGTTCTTTTTGAAAGATGCGGCTTCCTGAGGAATAACGGATATTCGCTTTTCAAAGTAGTACAAAGTAAAATAACAGTAAAAGATTCGGAAATATCAAAGAACAAAGTCAAAGCGTTCAATAATAACATGAGCGCCATGACACTTGATAATAACGAATATTCCGATAACAACTTCACAGCCCCTGTAAGAAAGTTCGGTGAATGCACAGGCGACAATGTAAACGTCAGAGCAGGACAGGGATTCGACTTTGAAGTCGTACATCAGCTTAAAAAAGGAGAAAAAGTAGAAATACTGAGATTTGTAAGAAGCGCGGATAACAGGCTCGGAGTGCTTACAAAACCCGTAAAGATTAAAAAAGGAAAAAACAGCATTATACTTAATCCGGGCAAGGCATTAATTGTTCTCAATGATGACGGGGATAATTATATAATCCAGGTAAGTATAAACAATGAAAAGAAAAAATTAAAAGCAAATAAAAAATATGTAAACTTTATCTCTGGATTTGTAAAAATAAAAACAGAAAACAACAAGACCGGCTGGACAGTCCTGCAATATATCAAGGAAACCAAAGAGATCAAATATCAGTGATCTTTTCGATATTATTTCGGATATTAGAAAATAAAATAGGGATTTATTTACTTAGAACCTGAAGTTATAAAAATAAATTTATATGTGTAAGGAGTGAATATGAACTACAACCATCCGGAATTAACAGAACAGGCAATGAATATTTTACGCAGCGGAAGTACATTTCAGTGGTACTTCATCCCCTTGCTTGCCTTTGTCGTTTATATCTACTTCAACGAGATCGAAAAAAGAAACTGGAAGCCCAAAACACAAAAAATAATTATCGGATCATTGATCTGCATTGACATAATCGCAATGATCGTCTTCGCGGGATTTCTCAAGTGGATATAGATAATATATAAAGGATGTACATAATTTCACTCTTTGAAAACGTTCCGCGAATCCGTCGTTCCCCGAACAACAGGCCTCCTTCGTAATGATGAGCAAATTCTCTACTTCACCTGCACTGAAACCGCGGCATTCTTGCTCCCGGCAAGGCCGAAAATATAAATCACAAGAGCAGCTATAGTAAAAATAAATGACCCTGCAAACATATACGTATATCCCAGCATACTGACAATAAATCCGAAAAAGATAGAACCTACTCCTATGCCAATATCAAGTGCTGAGAAATATGCTGCTGATGCTGTTCCCCTGCGCTGGGGAGAGCATCTATTGATTATCATGGCATTCATAGCAGGGCTGATAATTCCAAGCGATAAACCGTATGGGAAAGCAATGGATAATAGCGGATATAATGAACCGGCAAGCGGAATCAGCAGATAACAAAAAGCCAGCACTATAATAGCCGGGATCACGATAATATTGGGACCGCGTTTATCCCCGATCTTGCCGAAGAACAATCTGGATATAAGCATCCCGACTGCAAGAAAAGTAAAAAATAATCCAATATTCCCTATATTATATTTAATAGAATAAAGAGCCAGGAACGATGTAATACTGCTCTGGCCTAAATATACCAGGAGTATAACAATTGCCGGAAGAAACGCGCCGTACTCAAATCCGAGAAATGTCCTGGGAAGCTGGGAGGCATACGGAGTTACATTAACGGAATTGTGCGACACTACCATTTCTTTTTCTTTAAGAGTGTGCCCATGCGCGGACAATTTTTTCTTTTCACGCTCGTATGTAATACAGGAGTCAAGGATCATACTGATTATCGAAACTGCAGCCGCCAGAATAAAAAGTGTTCTGAATTTTTCTATCTGCCCGTCACCAATGATCGAGAGCGATATACCGGGCGCGATGGCAAAAGCTATAGTCCCGTACAGGCCGAAATAACCTATCCCTTCCATCATCCTGGCTTTGGGAATAACATCAGCAGCAACTGCTCCCGCAGCAGTTGTATGTATCCCGAATCCTATACCGTTTATTATACGTAAAAATATTAAAAGTATAACCGTACCCGCAAAATTATACATAAGGCAGGCAATGCTACATATAATCGCGCCTAATATCAATAATTTAGTTCGCCCTATCCTATCCGTAAGTATACCCGAAAGCGGACGAACAGCCAGAGCAGCCAGTGTATATGCTCCAGTCATAATACCCGCATAAGCCACGGTATTGCTGATCCTTTGCGCATAAATAGGAAGAGTTGACAGGAAAAAATGAGTCGTGAAGCTTATTCCGCTGGCAGCAATAATTATAATAATATAATCTTTAGTCCAGAGCTTATCTTTCTTGTTATTAATGTCCATAGGTCTGTCGCTCAGTTAAAAAAAATGCACGGGGAAAGAACATCCGGTCTTCCTAGGCTGAAATATAAATTTTATATAACTAACTTTTTTTCTTTTATCATTAATACAAGCATTATTTTTATTTATTCTCAGCTATTTAATCTCTTTTTGGGTCTAATTCCCCGCGACTCTGCTGCGAGGAGGATTCATTTCAATTTATAAAAGAAACAGCACAGATAGAGAGAATTCCGGAATATAATTGCAATAATAACGATATATTATTAATATCTGTCAACAGTACTGTTCTTGACCATACTGACTGCACCGGCTATAATCTATAATGATCCGGCTGAAAACCCGGAATAAAAACATTAAAATAATATCTCCGAATATATGTATATGAAACATATAAAAATATACGCTTTCCTGATTTTCCTTTTTTCACAAACATGCCTTTTCGCAGCAACTTATGAAGCTTCAACTTTATACAACTCAGTATCCAGAAGTGAAACAGTACAGGATCTTTATTTTAAACGATGGGAGATAGTCTCGCAACAATCACCTGTCACTGACCTAGATATGTACAGGCTCGACATTTACGGGAAAATAAACTGGCTTAATAATTTTAATATCAATACATATAATGCGGGGACAGGGAATTATGAATCAATTGATATGCGGCTTGTCCGTACCTATGGGAGCATAATCATAAATATTCCCCTTGCCTCATCCGAAGAGCAGGAAGAACAGAAGTTAATAAACAGTCCGAATAAGTACAATGAAAACAAAGATTACAAATTTAAAGAAGAATCTGCGACTCCATCTTTTTTAAATAAAAGGAATTTCTGGCTAGGATTCACTGCAAGCGGCTTCCATTACGGGCTTACAAGAAAAACGGAAATAGACAGGGAAAACCAGGGAACAGACACAATAACCGATTATAAATACTCCCAGTTCTTCGACGATATTTACGCATTAACAGTATCGCATTCATCAGGAACAAATTTCCATTTCGGGCTTATCGTTCAGAACGAACTGGTCCCGGACGATGACGGCACAATGCACTACCTTGACCAGGGCAATAGAACCATAAGGTATTTTATAGACACCAACTTATTATCTTTTCTTAACATGAACAGCTCATCCCGAAAGGATAAGCTGGTGAGTATTGCATTTGCTCTCAGTATCACTGATCTGTATACTTTTCTTTACAGCCCTCCGAATCCCGCGCTTCAGCAATTCAGGATCGGCTACAAACTATTGCGCTTATACAATGACGAACCTTATGACGCGGTGTGGGTGGACAGTCCGTACACTACGGGCGGCAGTCTCAAGACCGATTTCATGCCAGCCAGCGAAAGAGACAAAGGTAACCTGCATACAATGTCCGCTGAGCTCGAAACAAGGCTCTGGAAGTATTTCCTGCTAACCCTGTATACAGAATTCCAGCATATCCCGGATAATATCTACGACAAGCGCGATAATAAAAAGATCGATCCCGCTCCCGCCAGGGAAGCAAGAGCCATGCTTGCCTTCAGCCCTTTTGCCGCAACACCTTCAGACCGGGATTCAAATCCCGATCTTTTTGTAATATCCTTCGGCATGAGCAGCTTCTGGGACCCCGGGATCGCAGTACACAGGGAATCCGGTTCAGGCTACAGGATCACCGGCTGGCTGCTGGCCATCGACTTTAACTGGAACTTTCTTTCGCTTGATCTGGCGGTCTATAAAAATTACTCCGACGAACTGCGAAAACTCGTCGAAGCAGCCGATAAATACGCTTTTGAGTTCAGCGTTGATATAAAACTATAGAAGGAAAAACAAATGTATATAAATATAAAAAGATATTATGTTTATATCCTGTTCTTTGTTTTTATTAATATCAATTGTTCTTATGTATCAGACTTCATGGAAGGTGAACTGACCAAGAGAGCCTCTTTTTCAATTAAAGCTGATTATGACCCAACAACGCACATTCTGCGCGTCTCCTGGTCCGATAACAGCCCGTTCGCGTATGAAATATATGCCTTGAAAGAGATGAACGACGAATATGCCGACTACCGGGTCATAGCAGCGCCTGTGGACATAGGCGACGTTATTGTGGACAGTTCACTTCTCTATCCCGAAACCGAAGACTGGTCCTGTCCGGTAACCTTCGGGAATGTCGCGGGCCCAGTCGCCGATGATCCTAACTTGGTTATTCCGACGGACGGAGGCCGGATCTTTTTACGGGTCGGACACATTGACAGCACTTTTGATGAGAAAGACGAGGACGGGAACCCGGTCGCTATTGAACGTGAAGATGAATATTTAGATTATGATACGCTCAGCGAGATCAGCGGGTACAAGATGGTGGAAATTTATCCGTGATATATATTATTGTCCGGTTTATTTGCAGGCTAAATACTGTAGCTCATGATCTTTTTGTGAACAAAATCAACGATCCTTTTATCTACCGCGCAGCTTTCCTTCCGGAGCACATCGGCGATTTTCTCTTTTTCAAACACCTCTGTGAACCCGGCGAAACAGCCTGCCTTATACATGCCCATCGCGTCCTCTCTGACCTCAAAATTATCCTGAGAATATCCGAAAGGCTCTTTCCATGTAAGAGCAGTCTGATCCCCATGCCTGTCATAATATAACTGGAAACCTATGATCTCATCACTGTCGTCAAACCAGACAACAAGATCGAGATAATTATTCCAGAACCATCTGCGTCTTGGATCTCCGACAATCTGCGGAACATTTCTTGCTTCTTTCAACATTATGATTTTTCCTGATAATGATACTGTCCAATAGCAAATTACCAGGCACGGGAGCAATGTCATAATCTCTCCTCCGGCCCCTGAGGGGAGCTTTCGGAGTCCCCCTCTGTGGGATTCAGGAGGAGAAATAACATTCGGCACGAATTGCCTCTTGTCCGGCTATTTACTGTTTAATCGGTAAATAAATATTTTCTTGAAGGTTTTTGATAAGTATAATCCATATCTGCGAATAATTACAAGTATAATTTTTATATTTATCGTGTAATTGCAGGAAAAATTATTAAAAAAATATTAATATACAAAACAAAATCAATTGTTTATTTCATTATAAATAAAGTATATATATTATAATTCAGCTTTTTAATCTCAATACTGTATAGAAACGCCAAGCATTGATTCGATTATCACACCGTCATCTTCATCGCCTGTAATGCCTTTGTATGCATCCCTTGGAATAAAAGCGCCTGCTGTCGCGAAAAAAGAAAGCGCCTCTCTGTAGCTATATTCAAATTCAATATCGCATTCATCGCCAAACCATGTCGAAGAAGAGCCGTTAAAACTAATGTCCTCAAGCGTACGAAAGTCCAGCAGGCTGATACCCGCAAGCACAGTATTAAAAAGCGGGTAGCGCAGTCTTATCCCCTGCCCGTACAATC
>CAZVYR010000079.1:0-13200 GCA_964631555.1 uncultured Leptospirales bacterium | reverse complement strand
CTCAGGCAACCCTCTGAGAATGATAGGTACACATACGGATATCACAGACATAAAAAAAACGGAAGAATCACTTGCTGAAGAAAAAGAGCGTCTATCAGTTACGCTGAAAAGCATAGGCGACGGTGTAATAACAACAGACCTGCACGGTAAAATTCTGATCATGAATAAAATAGCGGAAAACCTTACAGGATGGAAAGCTGAAGAAGCGTATCTAAAACCTTTAACGGATATTTTCAATATTATAAATGAAATAACGCGGGAACCCTGTAAAAATCCTGTAGAAGCAGTGCTCAGTACAGGAAATATTATAGAACTGGCCAACCATACAATACTAGTCTCACGCGACGGTACAGAACGGATCATAGCAGACAGCGGAGCTCCAATCAAAGATAAAAACGGCTATACAATCGGTGTTGTGCTGGTATTTCGCGACATGACGGAGAAACAAAAACTCCTGGAGCATCTCCAGCGCACCGAAAAACTCAATTCACTGGGAGTCCTTGCCGGAGGCATCGCGCATGATTTTAATAACCTGCTGAATGCCGTATATGGTTACATCGAGCTCGCTCGTGACTCAGCGCCCGGAGAAAACGATTATATATCTTTCCTGGATAAAGCTCTTCAAAGCTTCAATATGGCAAAAAACCTGACTCATCAGCTTCTTACATTTGCCAAAGGCGGAACCCCGGTACTTAAAACCGGTGATATAGGGCCTCTCCTAAAGGAAAGCGCGGGATTTGCCCTTAGCGGCTCAAACATTTCATATAACGTGGAAATACAGAACGATCTATGGCCATGCGATTTCGATAAAAATCAGGTCAGCCAGGTTATTAATAATGTACTTATAAATGCACAGCAGGCAATGGACGTGAAAGGGAAAATAACAATTAAAGCTCAAAACATTAAAGCAGGCAGGCACTATGCAAAGAACATATCTAATGACAAATATATAAAAATCTCAATAGCCGATACAGGCCCGGGCATACCGGAGGAAATCGCCGGTAAAATATTTGACCCGTTTTTCACAACAAAAGCAAACGGAAGCGGGTTAGGACTTACAACCTCATACTCAATAATTCAGCATCATAACGGATTCATTGAAATGGATTCCAGACCTGGGCAAGGAAGTACTTTTTATATTTACCTTCCTGCTTCAGTTAAAGAACTGGTCAATGACGAATCGGCTCCATGGCAAAAACATAACGGAACAGGTACGATAATCATTATGGATGATGAAAATTATATTAGAGAAATAGCGGGACTCATGCTGACTAATATGGGTTATACTGTCATTGCATCATCTGATGGAGAAGAAGCTCTCAGGTATTTTAAAGAATCCCGCTTAAAAGGCAACCCTGTGAAAGCCCTGATTCTTGACCTTACTGTAAGCGGCGGGAAAGGAGGTAAAGAAATAATTGATGAAATACGCGAGGATGATAGCAGCATCCCTGTGTTCGCATCAAGCGGCTATTCAGAAGATCCCGTAATGTCCAAACCGGCAGATTACGGTTTTACCGATAGCATAAGTAAGCCTTATAGAAAGGCTGAGCTGGCAGAGTTATTAAACCGTCACTTTAAAAAATAAATTGAATCCTGAATTCACTCATACTACTATCAGTCGTTCAATCGTTTTTAAATAAAGCTCCCATCATACATGGTTAATAATCACTTTCATGGAAAAAAAATTATATTTAAAATATATTCGATATCTGCTCCGACTAAAGAATCTCTACCTTAACAGTGAAATTTCGCTGTATATCTTTCATATTATTCTCTCGATTTTATTAGGGATTCTATCCGGAACCCTGGCTATTTTTTTCCATTACCTCCTTGAAAAGATGAGAATATTCTTTGAGCCGGCTAATTTTACAGCTTTGCATAACCTCAATCCTGATGTTATTTTTTTAATACCCGTATTCGGCAGTGTGATAATTGCGGCAATGTCAAAGATTTTTAAAAAGGTATCAAAAGATAAAGGAATAGCAGGTGTAATAAAGGCGCTTATTCTGAATAATGGTTATATACCATTTAGAAATACAATTTTTCATTTCATAGCACCTATAATCTCAATAGGTACCGGGACACCGCTCGGACCTGAAGGCCCTGCTGCAAAGTTGGGAAGCGGGATAGGATCCTTTATGTCGCAAGTATTCAGGCTGAATAAAAAAGACATGAAAATGTATACCGCTGCAGGCGCCGGGGCCGCAATTTCCGCGATCTTTAATGCCCCGATAGCAGGCGTATTCTTCGGAATAGAAGTTATGCTGCTGAACGACTTAAAAAACCAGGCCCTTAGCGCTCTTATAATTGCGTCAGTAGTAGCGGATATCCTTTCAAGATCAGTTCTCGGCGCACACCATATAATAAGCATACCCTTCTACCGTCCCGGGGAAATAAGCCATTACCCCGTGTTCCTCGTAATGGGCATCGCGTGCGGCCTTATCAGTATTCTTTATTTCTGGTTAAAAAAGCACGTGGCTTATATCTTTAATGAGAAATTAAAGATCAGTAATGAATTTATAAGACTTATTCCTGTTTCACTTATATTCGGAATCATTCTTATTAAATATTACAGCCTGTTCGGCATAGGTTACGAAACAATTAACGATATCATCCAGGCAAAAATACCTGTACATACTGTTTTTGTTCTGCTCTTATTAAAAATCATTTTCCTTGCTCTCTTTATTATAGCAGGATCATACGGAGGAACATTTGCTCCTTCACTGAGCATTGGTGTGATGCTTGGATTTGCTTTTTCGAATACAGTAAACAGCCTGTTCGGGATGAATCTCGATCCTGCAATATTTTCGCTTATAGGAATGGGAGGTATACTGGCCGGTATTAACTCAATACCACTGACATCCATACTTCTGGTTTTTGAAATTACAAATGATTATAGATTTATTTTGCCGCTCATGTTAGTGTCCATAATAAGCTATCTTGTTACCCTTTATTATAACAAAGGGACAGTATATTCCAACGAACTGTTTAAGTCAGGTATTGATGTCACAAAAAGAGGCGAAATAGACATTCTGGGCAAGATCCGGGTTAAGGAGCTGATGAGCCCTAAGTACGATAAAGTAAATTATCGTACCCCTTATAAAAAGCTTGTTGATACTCTGCTGGAGTCGGAGTTCGGGAATGTAATAGTTACTGATGACAATGACAGGATCACCGGAATAGTTACACTTAAAGATATCAGGCAGGCTCTTTTAAGCGATGATTTCGTCGATCTCCTGATAGCAGGGGATGTTGTCTCCCCTGTATCCGTAGTCAAGGAAACAGATAAAGTCTCCGAAGCATTACAAAAAATAGAAACGTATGATATCGAAAGTATCCCTGTAATAAGTTCGGATACAAACCAGGTGGTCGGCATGCTCTCACACCAGGAGATCACCCACGCTTATAATACGCTTTTATACGAATGGGAAGCCGACCAGTTCCTGGTCGACTACACAGGCAAGCATGATGTCTATAAAAAATAAACCAGTTGATTCTAAGAACCATGATGCTTTTTGTAATATTCCCTGTCAGCAATATAAAGTCCCTTAATCACTTCAGCATAAACCGTACCGCTTTCATCCGTAAAATTAACGGAAAGATCCATCGAGAACCTGCAATCGGATCTTACACTTGATACTATTTTTTTCAAAGTCTCGTCAGTAATAAAAAAACGGGCATATACTGTTTTCCTGATCGGTTTCTTAAATTTTATAATAGCTGTTTTATCCCATACTACAAAATCCTTACCCAGAATTTTTATAAGCTGAGTCATAAATATCGGATCCAGAGCTCCGTAGATGCTCCCACCGAAAACAGAACCGACCAGGTTCCGTGTCTTCCAGTTATATCCAAGCTTTATATGTACTTCTTTCCAGTCATGAGAAATAAAGGCTATATGACCTCCGGTACGCCTGTATGCAGGGAAAAAGTTAAACATGAACCTGGTTAACTTAGTTCTAAGGTTTTCTCTGTTAGTGGTTTTAAAAATTGTTTTTGCCATACGATTCCACTCCCGTTTCAAAGCCGGATCATTTTCATTCAGCTTTTCTTCCCCTCCGTCTCTCCTTTGTCTTTGTATCGTGACAAAGTCGTCCGGATAGTAACATCTAACGTCTTCCCCTACGTTTCAAAGCCGCTTCCGCTCCGTTCCAATTTCGGGTAACCTTCGCTTCCTCTCCGTTTCAATATCGGCTCCGTTCCGTTCCAAAGCCGTATTTAAAGGAATGCAGACTAAATACTAAGTCCGGATATTTACAATCAGAACTCACGTGAAAAAATCCACCAGGAAAAATAAATTACATTAACAAAAATTATGTCAATGATTAAAGAAAATCCATTTGCAAAATAGAATACTAAATATACTGGCATCTTTTTCATATTGCGACAAGTAAAATATTTATACTCCCATACTAGTTGACATTTAATTATAAATAATAATAAAATGATAGCAATCTGATTTATTATCACGAATTACTTACACCTGGCTTCATAATAAACCGGTATTTAAACGATTTCGCATTAAAGACTAAATCACTGATATTTATTAAATAGTTATTAGCGAAGATTTTTTGGAGAATACTTACATGGAAGAATTATATAAAAAAGCTGCAGCCATAATAAAAAAATCGAAAACCCTGATAGCATTAACAGGAGCAGGACATTCAGTGGAAAGCGGGATCCCGGATTTCAGAGGCCCTGACGGGCTATGGACAAAATACGATCCCATGGAATACGCTAATATAGAAACATTCAGGACAAATCCTGAAAAGGCATGGGAACTTATCTTTGCCATGAACAAGATCATAGATAAAGCGAAACCGAACCCTGCGCATTATGCTCTTGCTAAACTTGAAGAGATGGGTTTTTTAAAAGCTGTTATTACACAGAACATAGACAATCTCCACCAGGAAGCCGGCAGCAGGAATGTTATAGAATTCCACGGAAACGGCAAACACCTAGAATGTCTTTCATGTGGAGCCGAATACAAAGCCCATGAATTTAATGCGGAAAAAAAACCGCCCAGATGTAAAAAGTGTAATCAAATCCTAAAACCGAAAATAATTTTTTTCGGTGAAATGATCCCAAAGGATGCCCTTATGGAATCCATGCATCTCGCAGGAACAGCCGATGCGGTAATGGTTGTTGCAACATCCGCCCTGGTCTATCCTGCTGCGGAAATCCCCTATATTGCAAAGCAAAACGCGGCTGAAATAATAGAGATGAACCTTGAAGAGACAAATCTCACTTCAACTATTACCGACGTTTACATAAGCGGACCAATAGGGACAACGCTGCCTGAACTTTTAAAATACTTATAAAGTATTAAAATATTTGATCTGCTTAATATATGAATATCCCCGGATTGTTCATATATTAATAAATAATAACATAATAATACAATATCATCATGTTGAGAATCCTGATCCTCATAAACATGGCTTTAATTTCTATTGGCCAATCCACGGTCATGGCCGCTGACTCAACAGAAACACGTGTTATTTCCCCTGATAAAAAAACCTCAATCAAAGGCAAATGGAAAATTATATTAGGGGATAAAAGGATATATTCCTTTGGTCAATACGATGATTCAACATGGGATACCATAGAATTACCAGGGAACCTGGTCAGGTATTCCATGAGAAAAGGAGCGGGTTATAAAGGCATTCTTTGGTTAAGGAAAAGTATACATATAAGTAAACAACTGAAAGGACATGAAATCGGTTTAATCCTGGGAAGAATAGCCAATGCTGATGAAACATATTTCAACGGCGTTAAAATCGGAGGTCTTGGCAAATTCCCGCCTCATGATCTTTCAATGTGGAATCATCCGAGGAACTATCTAATACCGTCCGGACTGATTCATTACGGCAGTACTAATACTATCGCTATCCGGGTGTCTTATGATATCTACGGGGAAGTTACAGGGGAGCTCTCAGTCACAGATTACGAATCTTGGTTTAAAGATAAAACTGCCAGGGAATTTTCACTAATTATACATGCTTACCTGATCCTGGGTCTGGCAGTCTTATTATTTATAATATTTTTCACTTTTTATATATTCCGTCCTCATGACCAGGAATATCTCTTTTACTGCCTGCAGATAATCCCCGGATTTTTTATAATTCTCGACCTGTGCTCAAACTGGAAGATATTCCCTTCTACCTTTTTCAGACTCCAGATTGTCGGCATATCATGGGTTGCCCTTAACGTGACTCACCTGATCTTCCTTCACAGAATATATCAGTTAAAACGTGTAAAAACAGAGCTCCTCTTATGGTCTTATCTTATTGTATGGACAATCCTTGTTTTCTTATTTGCTGAAAAAGACCCTCTTTTATATGGCAAAATACTGATCATTTTGTGTATTACACTCGGGTTCTACCATATATTCTGTCATGTATATGCTCTTATCAAAAAACGGCCCTTTGCAAAACTCTTCAGCTTTTTCGGTACAACAGTTGTATTATGCGCCATGCACGACGGATTAGTTTATCTTTCCAAGTTTTATGGGATAACCATATCATTTTATGGATACGCATTTAACAGAATGATCTTTCATTATGGTGCCTCTATACTTTTTCTGGGAACCGCTCTTGTCCTTGTATTCAGGTTCCTGATGCTGATGGACGAAGTCGATGACCTGAATACAAACCTCGAAAATTATATTATAGAGAATGCCTTGCTTGAAAAAAAGATTGGTCAGAAGAAAAAAACAGCAGAGATAATGATAACACAAGAATCTGAACAAAAGATCAGAAAGATAATTGATTATATTAATGATAATTATTCTTATAATATCTCACGCGAAGGACTTGCGTCCAGTATAAATATACACCCCGACAACCTGAGCAAGCTTTTTAACGCATATAAAAAAATGCGCATTGGCGACTATATAAACGAACTGCGTATAAAGGACGCTGCAGATAAGCTGATATCCGGCGACGAGAGTATCAGCGACATAGCCTTTTCAGTAGGCTTCGAATCCCTGCGCACATTCAACAGGGCCTTTGCTAAATCTATGAACATTACTCCGGAAAAATATCGAAGAGAATATTCTTCATGTGTTCCATCAGGCATCTAATCATTAAAACACAATTCTTAATATTGTTGACACAGTATTCTAATAGAGTAGCGTTAAAGAGCATCTATTCATGACCGTTAAAATGTAATTAAAATAATGACAAGAATTCACAAATTATCCGAGCAAATCACACACAAAATAGCGGCAGGAGAAGTAGTCGAAGGCCCGTTCTCTGTAATTAAAGAACTAATCGAAAATGCCGTTGACGCAGAAGCTGACGAAATAGATATCGAGATTATTGAAAGTGGATTAAAAAAAATAACTGTCAAAGACAACGGCATCGGCATATACAGAGACGACCTTCCTCTTGCAATAGAGAATCATGCAACAAGCAAGATATCCGATTTCGGGGATATTGAAAAAATTAGTTCATACGGATTCCGGGGGGAAGCCCTGTCAAGTATATCATCCATATCAAAACTGACAATATTAAGCCGTTCGGTTGAAGAGGACACAGGCGCCAGGATCACAAGCCACAATAACAAAACCGAACAGATGGATTACGCAGGACAACATGGAACAACAGTCATAGTCGAAAATCTTTTCTATAATGTACCGGCAAGGAAGAAATTCCTTAAATCCAAAAGCGCTGAACTTCGGAAAATAAGGGAAATATTCCTGAAAATAGCTATTGCAAACTCCGGTACCGGATTCACATTCAGTGCTGACGGAAAACGCATTATTACACTCCCAAGTACCTCCGGAACAGAAAGCAGGATAACACAAATCTATGGAGAATCCACCACAGAAAATCTTTACTTTGACAGCCTGAAAGACAAAGCTCTGATATCCGGGTTCCTGTCCAGGCCTAATTACCTGAAAGCATCGCGTTCCATGCAGATATTGTATGTCAATAACCGGTATCTTGAGTATAAGCACCTGGGGTTTTTATTATCCAAAGCTTATGAAGCGGTCGCACCCAAAGGTAGCTACCCTGCTGCTATCATATTCATCGAAATAGAACCTGAACTTATCGATGTTAACATTCACCCTGCAAAGAAAGAGATCAAATTCTTTGACCAGAATTATATCAACACACTCATACTCCGGCTGTGCAAAAAAGCGCTGAGTAAAGTCCATGATCTAAATATCGAATTACTTGAAAAGAACAATACGCCTCTTCATATTCCCGGAAACAAAGTCCTCGCAAATAATTACCCTCCTGAACAGCTATTATTCGAACATGAACACCGAAAAACAGAAACACAAACCGGCGGGCATTACGCCGGTAGTCGCACATATACTGAAGACAATTCTTTCAGATCATTTATAACCGATGCGCAAAGACTGTACGGGAAGACCAACAGCCAATATAACTTTAAATACCTGGGCATAATCTTTGATACATATATCATTATCGAAAAAGACGAAACACTTAGTTTCATAGACTTCCATGCCGCGCATGAAAGATATATATACGATACAATAAATAAAAATCCGGCGCTTGAAACACAGAACCTGATATTCCCGCAGGTCATAGAACTCTCTGTTGAGGATTATCAAATATTTCTTGAAAAAAAAGAATATTTCATCAATACTGCCTTTGATATTGAGATATTCTCGGATAAATCCATAATAATAAGGGGTATTCCGGCAGTTGTAAAAGACCTTAATATAGAGGGCTTTTTCTCCGACATTCTCGAATCATTTAAAGATGAAGGGGATCATATACAGGATATAAACAGGATAACCGCAGAAAAGCTCGCATGCCATTCAGCTAAAAGATCAGGCGATTCGCTTTCAACTGAAGATGCAATGCTGATCGTCGAACGGGCATTGAGCGGAGACCATGAACTCAGATGCCCTCATGGAAGACCTTATATTTTCAAGCTTGAAAAAAAAGATCTGGAAAAGGCGTTTAAACGTACATGAAAAAAATAATTTTAGGCATATCATCATCTATATCCGCATACAAAGCCTGCGACCTTATAAGGCTTTTCGTTAAGTCCGGATATAATGTTACCAATATCCTTACAGAGAACGCGAAACATCTCGTGACCCCTCTGACACTGGAAACCCTTTCAGGCAACCCGGTCTACACTGACAGCTTTGCCAGGAAAAGACGGGAAATGGCGCATATTGAGCTAAAAAAAGACGCATCCCTTTTCCTTGTGGCACCGGCGACAGCGAATATAATCGGAAAATTCGCAGGCGGCATCGCAGACGACCTGTTAAGCACAACCTTCCTTTCAGTGAAATGCCCTGTCGTTATCGCGCCTGCCATGAACCCGGATATGTGGACACACAGGGCAGTCCAGGCTAATATAAACAGGTTGAAATCATGGGGAGTAATATTCGTTGAACCGGAAGAGGGCAAAGTCGTATGCGGAGATGAAGGAACAGGGAAGCTCGCCGATATTGAAAAAATATTTGAGACATCAATAAATGCAATTAACCGATAGAAAAGTAATAGTAACAGGCGGCCCCACGCGCGAATGGATTGATCCCGTACGTTTCATTTCCAATCCCTCGTCAGGAAAGATGGGCCTTGCCATAGCTGAAGCAGCTTTCCAAAGGTCAATGGAAACCGTTTTCATTCACGGTCCAATGGAAGAACAGCTAATAAAAGAAAAAGACTTTAAAACTGTAGGCATAGAGACAACTCTCGACCTCCAGAACGCGGTCCTTAATGAGCTTTGCAACGGGTCTGTTCTCATTATGGCTGCTGCTCCGGCAGACTACAGGCCAAAAGAAATATATACATCAAAGATAAAAAAAGAGTCAAGGTCAGAAGAATTTGTTCTCACACTAATAAAAAATCCGGATATTCTCCGGACAATTTCAAGAAAAAGATTCGAAGATAAATCTCTGAATAATCTCTTTATCGTGGGTTTTGCAGCCGAAACTGACAACCTGGAGTTCAACGCGCTGGAAAAACTCAGAAAAAAAAATCTCGATATGATATGCTTAAATGATGTAACCCAAAAAGATTCAGGCTTTAATTCCGCAAATAACCAGGTCACTATTTTTACCAAGTTCAATCAAAAGATAGAACTGCCGCTTCTCTCTAAAAAAGAAACGGCAGACAGACTCCTTGATCTCATTGAAGCCGAAATTCAAAAATAAAATATTCAGCTTAAAGACATGAATAATAATAAACTTGAATTAATCGTAGCAATCCCCTCTTATAAAGAAGCTGATACTATCGAGTTTGTCGTAAAACAGATTGACAAAGGAATCTCAGAATATTTCAGAAATCTTAAATCACTGATTATAAATATCGACAATAACAGCGAAGATAATACGAAAGATGTCTTCCTGAATACTGATACAGTAACTGAAAAAAAATATATAACCACTCCAAAAGGGATCAGGGGCAAAGGGAATAATTTTCTTAATCTCTTTAAATACGCGAAACAGCACCTCTCAACACTCAAAGCTGTAGTTGTCGTGGACGCAGATCTGAAATCCATTATTCCTGAGTGGATAAAACATCTGGCAGAGCCTGTTATTAAAAAAGGATTTGAATACGTATTGCCCAGGTATTCCCGCCACCAGTTTGACGGCACAATAACAAATCATATCTGTTATCCACTGCTTTACGGCCTGTTAGGAGAAGACATAAGGCAGCCTATAGGCGGTGAATTCGCGTTTTCCCCACGTTTTGTGGAATACTGCCTTAAAGAAAGATGGGTGCCTAGCACGAAACAATACGGCATAGATATTTTCATGACCTTAAATGCCATTGTCGGAAAATTTAAAATCTGCGAAACAGGCCTCGGGGCAAAGATACATAAGGCAAGCGCCCCAAAACTAGGGCCCATGTTTACACAGGTAGTAACGACTTTTTTTGAAAAGATACTTTCCACAAAAAAGGAATGGATCGATCTCCCGCTTAAACGTCCAAAGCCTAAGCCCCTTTTCGGTTTAACAAAGTTCGATCCTCCTCAGGAATTAAAAATCGATATCCGTTATTTAAAACAGCAGCTTAGGGATGAATATACCCAGAGGAAAAAAATATTAAAGCACTATTTAAATGATTATTCAATGACCCTTCTTGACAAAATGTTCGAGGAAGACTTTTACATACTGTACACCCTGGAGTGGACACAAGTCCTGTACCAGATTCTTTATATCTATGATAAAGGTTCACCCAGGGTCAGGATAGAGATTGTCGAAGCATTAAAACCACTTTACTTTGCCAGGTCCCTAACATTCGATTACCAGGCATGGAGATATAATATAAAATACGCAGAAGAAATACTCCTTGAGCAAGCCAAAGCATTCGCTTCCCAAAAACCCTACTTAATAGGTCTTTATAAAACAAATGGAGACATTTAAAAAAGAGTATGGCCTTTAAGCCATACTCCCCAAGATAGATATTATATTAACTATCAGAATCAGCTTATAAAAAGCATTTCCCAGAATTTAGGCAATTGCCATAACTCATCGTCAACAATAGCTTCAAGCTTGTCAACATCCTCCCTTATCGAATCCATAAGAGATTTTAGATCATAACAGCAGTACTGCGCTCTTTCATGATCTCCATCTATCCCTGCTGATTTCTCGCATCCTTCTTTAAGTTGTTTAATACCAGTCTGAATGCGTCCTGTGAGTTCTGTAACCGCCTTGAGAAGATCTTTTTGAGTTGCAACATCTGCAGTGTCACCCAATATCGCTAACACGCTCTGTATTGAACTTGCGAGATTTTTCTGATAGGAGAAAGCTGCCGGTAATACCTTGGTGGCAATGATATCATATGTGGCTTTAGCTTCTATATCAATATCCTTTATATACTTTTCAACCAGGATGTTATATCTTGACTTTGTTTCAACTCTGCTCAGGACATGGTATTTTTCAAAAAGCGATAATGTTTTTTCGTTTTCAAGAACTTTAAGAGCATCAGGTGTTGTCCGTAAATTCGGCAATCCTCTCTTTTCCGCTTCTTTATGCCAGCTTTCAGTATAATTATCACCCATGAACAATACGGGTTTTACCTCTTTCATTTCCTCTTTAATAATATCAAGAACTACAGTTTTCATGTCCATCTGTCCTTTCTTCTCAAGCTTCTCAGCTATCTCATCCAGGCTCTCCGCGACAATGGTATTCAATATAGTAGCCGGAAACGAAATGGATTGAGACGAACCCACTGCCCTGAACTCGAATTTATTGCCGGTGAATGCGAAAGGCGAAGTTCTGTTGCGATCCGTAGTATCCTTGCTAAGAATCGGAAGTGACGACATACCTAAATCAATAATTGCAGCATCGGTTGCAGCCGTGATATTGCCTTTTTCTATATCATCCAGAATTCGGGTTAGTTGCTCTCCCAGGAATATTGAAATGATCGCTGGCGGAGCTTCATTTGCACCAAGACGATGATCATTGCCGGAATGAGCGACAGAAGCTCTCAGAATATCCGCGTGCCTGTAAACAGCTTTGATCGTGGCTATCAGGAACACAAGAAACTGCAGATTCTCATGCGGCGTCTTCCCAGGTTCAAGCATATTGTTGCCCTCATTATCAGAGAGAGACCAGTTTAAATGCTTTCCGGAACCGTTTATCCTTGCAAACGGCTTTTCATGAAGCAGGCAAGCAAGCTTATGATTTTTGGCAACCTTCTGCATGGTATCCATGACAAGCTGGTTGTGATCAACCGCAATATTGGCTTCTTCAAATATTGGTGCGATTTCAAACTGGCTTGGAGCCACCTCATTGTGACGTGTCTTTGCAGGAATCCCGAGCTTGTATAATTCTTCTTCTACATCATGCATATATGACTGTACCCTTTCCTTGATGCTGCCGAAGTACTGGTCTTCCAGTTCCTGTCCTTTAGCCGGAGGCGCACCGATCAGGGTACGGCCTGTAAGAACAAGGTCCTGTCTTCTGTAATAGTAATCTTCATCAATAAGGAAATACTCCTGCTCAGGACCAAGGGTTGAAATAACCTTCTTTGATTTTCTGTTGCCCAACAATCTCAGGACCCGTAATGCGCTTGTGTTCACTGCGCTAGTTGAACGTAAAAGAGGTGTTTTCTTATCCAAAGCTTCTCCGGTATAAGAGATGAAAACAGTCGGTATGCAAAGTGTGGTGCCAAGTCCGTTTTTTCTTAAGAACGCGGGACTCGACATATCCCAGGCAGTATACCCCCTGGCTTCAAATGTAGCCCGTATACCTCC
>CAZVYR010000078.1:0-13312 GCA_964631555.1 uncultured Leptospirales bacterium | reverse complement strand
ATAAAATCAATATTTTTACTGATTATATTGTTGCTATTTTCATTAAATAAATATAAAGTAAATTTTCTGTAAAATATTAAAATTGCTTTGAAGGATTTCATTATGGAAGCAAAGGGGAAAAAAGTCGGAATTTTATTCTCAGGCGGGCCTGCCCCGAGCGCTAATACTGTGATCTCGTCAACAGCATTGAATTTCTTAGACAGTCATATTCCTGTGATCGGCATTTTTAAAGGTTATGAATATATTCAGGAATTTAATATAAATTCGCCCGACCTCCAGTTAAGACAGGGTATGCATTTTACTGAGATTACATATAATATCAGCCAGGTAAGGAATGAGAGAGGTATTTATCTTAAAACATCCCGTGCTAATCCCGGAAAAAACATTGAGAAAATAGAAGATCTGAATGATGAGAAGAAAAATAAAAAATTGTTGAATATACTTAATGCGTTTGAATATCTGCGTATCGGGGCTTTAATATCAATAGGGGGCGATGATACGCTGAAAACCGCAAATTTCTTGTGGAATATGGGATTTCCGGTAATACATGTACCGAAAACAATTGATAATGATTATTACGGTATTCCATGGACTTTCGGCTATTGGACAGCCGTGGACACTGCTCAAAAGATAATGCTAAATCTGAAAGCGGATGCACAGGCAACGGAAAGCTTTTACATAGTAGAGCTTATGGGAAGAAAGGCAGGATGGATAACTTATGCGGCCGGTATTGCTTCTGAGGCCATTATGATGATATCAAATGAGGATATTGATGAGCCAACTATTGATATTGAAAAAGTAAGTGAACATATTGCGGATGTACTCCTGCAGCGGAGAAAGAATGAAAAACCTTATGGTGTTATAGCTGTTGCAGAAGGACTTGCAGATAAACTTCCTGAGGGTTTGATACCCAAAGAAACAGACAGGCATGGAAATGTTATGTTCGGAAAGGCAAATATTGCCAGACTGCTTGCTAATGTTGTGAAGGAAAAATATAAAAATCGAACCGGATGTGATGTTAAATTAACCCCAAAGCAGATCGGGTATGAAACCAGAGCAGGCTCTCCGATCAGTTTTGATGTGGTTCTGGGCAGTATGCTGGGATATGGAGCATATAAGTTTTATTCTGAAAACAACTTTGGTGTGATGGTTTCAGTGACAGATAATTTTGATTTAAAAGCAGTTCCTTTTGAAGAGCTTATTGATGTTAATACGTTGAAAACGAAATTGCGCGGAGTCTCGAAAGGGAGTGATTTTTATACTTTAAAAGAAAATTTATCTTTCAGAAGATTATCCCAATAGTTGATTATGCGGAGGTTGTTTGTGAGGTATTTTCCTGTTATTTTGACAGGCTTAATTATTTCAGTTGTTTTTGTTTCCTGTTCTCAAAGTCCGGGCGATGTTTTAACTGAATTTAAAGATTCTAAAAATAATAAAACAAATAATCCTGATAAATACTATACAACTGGTACTGTACTGGCATTGAAGGAGTTGGAGAATCTGACATCAAAAGAGAAGGGCGTACATTCAGGTTATTCTGATAAAAAATTTGCCAAAGGTGTGGAGTGGGATATCGTTAACGAAAAAATCAATGGTGATAATGCGGACGTGACTGTTAAATATATAAAACATCCTGTAGAAAATATGAAAGGACTTGAAGTAACCTTCAGACTGGCTAAAGAGAATGGGGAATGGAAGGTTGATATGGAAAAAGAGCTGCAAAGAAGCCTGTACATTCTTAAAATGAATGAAAGAATGGCAAAGAAAGGTAACAGAGGTGATCAGACTTTTACTGATAAAATGAAAGAGTATATAAAGTCAAAGAAATAATAATAGACTTGTTGCAAAATTTATTTTTCCACGCCGCAGGCGGGGGAAAATCCCCATATTTTAGGAGAAATGCAACAACTCTAATATTTGTTATATTAATTAAAAATTATTTAAGATAATTATAAGAAACAAATATTCAAACAGTTTGTTTAATTGTTTATTTTTGTTTCTTCAGGACGTTTCCCCAAAATATTTATTATATTTTTGTTTTAAAAAAACTCTAGTATATTTTTTCTTATTTACAAAAATATCCTCAAATTTATTTTAAAAAATTATTTGATATAATCTTAATGATAATTCCAGTCCAAAGGTAAGATGCCGAAAAGAATTGATATAAAAACAATATTAATAATAGGATCCGGCCCGATTGTTATAGGGCAGGCATGTGAATTCGATTATTCCGGATCACAGGCATGTAAAGCTCTTAAGGAAGAGGGTTACAGAGTTGTACTTATAAATTCTAATCCTGCTACAATAATGACAGATCCTGAATTAGCAGACAGAACGTATATTGAGCCGATTACGGCAGAGGTTATTGAAAAAATTATTATCAGGGAAAATCCTGATGCAATACTTCCTACTGTTGGAGGGCAAACTGCACTCAATGCAGCTATGGACCTGAACAGGAAGGGTATTCTTGAGAAATATAATGTTGAGCTTATTGGGGCGAATATTGAATCAATAAATAAAGCCGAAGACAGGGATCTCTTTAAAAGATCAATGGTTAAAATAGGACTTGAGGTTCCGGATTCGAGGCTTGCCTCCACTGTGGAAGAGGCTCTTGAAGTACTTGATAGAATAAAGCTGCCGATAATTATTCGCCCGGCTTTTACATTGGGAGGCAGCGGAGCTAATATTGTTTATAATGTTGAAGATTTTATTGAATTTGTCAGAAAGGGACTGGATGAATCTCCAATAAGCCAGGTTTTACTTGAAGAATCTGTGCTGGGCTGGAAAGAGTTTGAACTGGAAGTAATGAGAGATACTAAAGATAATGTTGTAATTATATGCTCGATCGAAAACTTCGATCCAATGGGTATTCATACCGGTGATTCTATTACTGTTGCTCCTCAACAAACATTAACTGATAAAGAATATCAGAGTCTCAGGGATATGGCAATTGCGATAATCAGGGAAATCGGTGTCGATACCGGTGGTTCAAATATCCAGTTCGCGGTAAATCCGGCTGACGGGAGAGTCATGGTTATTGAGATGAATCCCAGGGTATCACGCTCTTCTGCTCTTGCTTCCAAGGCAACCGGTTTCCCGATAGCAAAAATTGCTGCCAAACTCGCAATCGGGTTGACTTTGGATGAAATTTCAAATGATATTACAAGAGAGACGCCGGCTTGTTTTGAGCCGACTATAGATTATGTTGTTGTAAAAGTTCCAAGATGGGCATTTGAAAAATTTGAAGGGGCTGATACAGTACTTGGTGCCCAGATGAAGTCTGTTGGTGAAGCCATGTCTCTGGGCAGGACATTCAAAGAATCGCTTCAAAAAGCTATCAGGTCGCTTGAGATAGACAGATATGGTTTGGGTTCGGATGGAGATTTCGACATTGAAGACGAGATCGACAGGATGTCCGGGGATTCTCTGGAAAATTTTTTTAGAAGTGTTCTTGCTACTCCCAAGGCTGAAAGGATTTTTTATATTAAAGAAGCATTAAAACGTGGTTGGACTGTTGATCAGGTATATCAATTAACTGCTATAGATCCGTGGTTTTTAAGCCAGATTCGTGAATTGACTGTAGCTGAGAATAATTACTCGATCAATTATAAAATGAACGGGCTGGAAAGTAAAGAAATCCTGAAAATGAAAATGCTTGGTTATTCCGACAGACAGCTTGGATGCATTGGCAATTATGATTTGTTTCGTGAACTTTATAATAAAGGCATATCCGCTCAAAAGGAATTTTATTTAAGAAGGAAGAACAAAGAGGACGAGATTAGAAATTTTCGTTTTAAAAATAATATACTTCCGGGGTACAGGCTGGTTGATACCTGTGGTGGAGAATTTGAAGCTTATACTCCTTATTACTATTCTTCCTATGATGCTGAAGACGAATCAAGGGATTCTGAAGGAAAGAAAATCATGATATTAGGCGGTGGCCCTAACAGGATCGGCCAGGGCATCGAGTTTGACTATTGTTGCTGCCATGCGTCTTTTTCTCTTGAAGAAGAAGGTATTGAGTCTATTATGATAAATTCTAATCCTGAAACTGTATCAACCGATTACGATACATCCGACAGGCTTTATTTTGAACCGCTTACACTGGAAGATATTCTTCATATTTATAATAAAGAGAAACCGGATGGTGTTATAGTACAATTTGGGGGACAAACTCCTCTTCGTCTTGCAAATAATCTTGAAGCAAATGGGGCTAAAATTATCGGTACTAGTCCTGATTCCATAGACAGGGCTGAAGATAGAGAAAGATTTTCACAAGTTGTAAACAAATTAAAATTATTACAGCCTGAAAACGGCATTGCATTTTTTGAAGAGGACGCAATCAGGATAGCGAATACAATAGGATACCCTGTGCTTGTCAGACCTTCATATGTGCTTGGTGGCAGAGCAATGTCAATTGTATATGATGAAAATAGTTTAAATCAATATATTAAAACTGCGGTACATTTATCTCCGGAACATCCGATTCTTATTGATAAATTTCTGGATGACGCGATAGAAATGGATGTTGATGCAATTTGTGACGGGGAGAATGTCTTTATTGGTGCGATTATGGAGCATATAGAGCAGGCCGGAGTACATTCAGGGGATTCAGCCTGTATGATTCCTCCAATGACTATAAAGGGCAAAGTGTATGATGAGATAGCTGAAGCCACAAAAAAACTTGCTTTTGAACTGAATGTTATTGGACTTATAAATATTCAATTTGCAGTTAAAGAGAATAAAGTATATGTGATCGAAGTCAATCCGCGAGCTTCCAGGACAATCCCTTTTGTTTCTAAAACAATAGGAGTTCCTCTTGCAAAGATAGCCGTCAAGGTAATGTTAGGGAAGAAACTGGCTGAATTCGGATTGATTGAGATGAAGAAAATACCTTATATTAGTGTAAAAGAGGCTGTTCTCCCTTTCAGCAAATTCCCTGGAGTAGACATAATACTTTCACCGGAAATGAAATCCACAGGAGAGGTTATGGGAATCTCAAAAGATTTTGGAGAATCATATTATAAGGCTGAAATGGCTGCAGGGGATTCATTGCCAAAGAGCGGTACGATATTCATAAGTATAAATCAAAAATCAAAGGTCGATCTTTTAGAAGAAATGCGGCTTCTTTTCAAGAATGATTTTAAGCTTATCGCGACTGAAGGGACTGCACAGTTCCTGAATGAGAATGGTATTCCATGTGAAAGGATTTTTAAAGTTAGCGAAGGTAGGCCAAATATTGTAGATTTGGTAAAAAATAAAAGTATTAATCTTATTATCAATACACCTACAGGCCGTATCCCGAGATATGATGCATACACTATCAGACAGGCTGCTGTCAGATATCATATTCCGATATTGACAACTATTGCGGCTGCCAAAGCAGCTATTCGTGGGATTATTGAAGTCAGAGACAAAGGTGTACTTTCAATAAAATCAATCCAGGAATATCATTCAGAGGTTGTTTAAAATTTTATAATAATTACTTGTATAATAATGGGTTTTGGAGAATAAAAGCTGTATGTTTCGTTTAAGAGTTTATGATTATTTTTCTTCTGCTCATTTCTTAAATGGCTATCATGGAAAGTGTGAATCGCTTCATGGTCATAATTGGAAAGTAGAAGCTGAAATTGAAGGTAGCACTCTGGATAAAATAGGTATGCTCATTGATTTTAAATTATTTAAAGAATTTTTGAAAAGCGTTCTTAGCGGGCTTGATCATTGTCTTTTAAATGACCTTGAAATGTTTAAAAATAGTAATCCCAGCGCTGAACTTATTGCGAAGTATGTTTACGATGAATTACAAACAAAGCTTCCGGCTGGAATAATTGTATCACGTATTTCTGTCTGGGAGTCTGAAAGATCACAGGCGATTTATTCAAAGTAATTATCCAGAATAATCAACTACATGCAGGAAAAAATATTTTATTTTAGGATATAATTTGTGGATAAAGAAAAAATTAAAAAGGCGATTTATGATTTATTGATTGCAATAGGTGAAAATCCTGAACGTTCAGGTATAAAGAATACTCCTGATAGGATGGCTGATATGTACTGTGAGTTACTATCCGGTAGTAAAACCGAGGCAGCAGAAATAATTCAGGAAACATTTAATCTTGAGCATGACGGCCTGGTTTTGGTGAAAGATGTCCCATTTTATTCGATGTGTGAGCATCATATGCTGCCATTTTTTGGGAAATGCCATATTGCTTATATACCGGACGGGAACAGGATAGTTGGATTGAGTAAACTTGTGCAGGTAGTTGATATTTTAAGCAGACAATTACAGTTGCAGGAAAGACTCACAACTCAGATTGTGGATACAATAATGAAATATTTAAAACCAAAAGGTGCTGCCATAGTAATGGAGGCAAGACATCTGTGTCTTGAAATGAGAGGGATTCAAAAGGCTGATTCATCTACTATTACATCTGATGTGAAGGGCTTATTCAGATCGGACTTAAAAACTAGAGAAGAATTTCTTAAACTTATTAAATAATTTTAAATATAATTATTATTTAATTACTTGACAATAATATAAAATTGTCATTTTAACTAAAATCGTTTTTATATATTTATTTTTAAAATTTTTATTAAGATTAGTTTATATCCAATTCTGTAATTTTATATTTAAATTAATATAAGGATTTTATTTTATGAACAACGGAATAAAAATTTTCTCAGGTACTTCTAATCCGAAATTAGCAAACGGAATTGTAAAACATCTTGAAATGAATCTCTCGGAGATAGAACTAAGCAAGTTTAGTGATGGAGAAATATCTGTTAAGATTAAAGAAAATGTTAGGAATGCTGAAATTTTTATTGTACAGTCAACATGTAATCCGGTTAATGATAATATTATAGAACTTTTACTTATGATTGACGCTGCCCGCAGAGCTTCTGCAAAAAGTATTACAGCCGTAATACCTTATTTTGGTTATGCCAGGCAGGACCGAAAAGTTGAGCCAAGGGTTCCTATATCCTCAAAAGTTATTGCCAATTTACTTCAGACTTCAGGAGTAAAAAGAGTTTTGACGATGGATCTTCATGCAGATCAGATACAGGGTTTTTTTGATATACCGGTTGATAATCTCTTTGGATCACTTATTTGTGTGGACTATATAAAAAAAATGAATATGGAGAACCTTGTTGTAGTATCACCTGATGCAGGCGGAGTTGACAGGGCAAGATTTTATGCAAGAAGAGTTAATGCAGGGCTCGCGATCATTGATAAACGCAGAGCGAAAGCAAATGTTTCTGAGGTTATGCATGTTATTGGTGATGTCAAAGACAAAAATTGTATATTAGTTGATGATATTATAGATACAGCAGGTTCAATTTCCGGAGCAGCAAGAGCTCTTAAAGAGAACGGCGCAAACAGAATATTTTGCTATGCAGTACATGCTGTTTTTTCAGGTAAGGCTTATGAGAGACTCCAGGAAGCACCTTTTGAAGAAATAATTGTGACAGATACTATACCTATTGATGAATCAAAAAAAATAAATAAAGTACGTATTCTTACTGTGGCAGATTTATTTGGAGAAGCTATTGAGAGAATACATAAAGGTGAGTCGGTAAGTTCATTATTCATATAATAATAATTTTTTGAAAAAATTATAAGCATTGATATCCGGAAATTTTGATTCATATTAACTCGGCAACGGTATTAAAATGGAAGTTAACGGAAAGCATTACAGAACTGTATGGATGGAAGAACAGATGATTAAAATGATCGATCAAACTCTTCTTCCTTATAGTTTTGAAATTATGAATATATATAATTTAGAAGAATTAAAACGGTCAATAAATAATATGCATATTCGCGGGGCAGGGGCTATTGGTGTTGCCGGAGGATATGGACTTGCACAGGCCGGCATGGTAGCTGATAATGGTAACTTTTTTAATTATGTAAATCATGCAGCCGATGAGATAAAGAATACACGGCCTACTGCTCAGAATTTGTTTACAATAATTGATCACATGCTTAAGATTATAAAGAATGAAAATAATCCCGATACAGCAAGAAATATTTTAATTAGCGAAGCTATCCGTTTTGCTGATTTGGACGCAGACGCATGCCAGGTAATCGGCATATACGGGGCTAGTCTGATAAATGAAGGGATGAGGATATCCACCCATTGCAATGCCGGATGGCTTGCGTTTGTTGATTGGGGCAGCGCTTTATCGCCCATCTATTATGCTGTAAAAGAACAGAAAAAAACTATTTTTGTTTATGTAGATGAAACAAGACCAAGGTGCCAGGGATCAAAATTAACAGCGTGGGAATTGCTTCAGGAGAATATTCCTCATAGGATTATATGCGATAATGTGACTGGTGCTTTAATGTGGAGAGGTGATATTGATATGGTAATTGTTGGTGCCGACAGGATAGCACGAAATGGAGATGTAGCGAATAAGATAGGTACTTATTCTTCAGCCGTTGTGGCGAAGGAAAATGGAATTCCGTTTTATGTAGCTGCCCCTACAACTACAATTGATCCCAACTGTGTATCCGGTAAAACGATACCAATTGAAGAAAGAAACCAGGATGAGACTCTTTTTATTGACGGGATCGATGAAAACGGAAAATTATCAAAAGTACGAATATCACCAGTAGAATCCTGTGCGTTAAATATTGGTTTTGATATTACACCTGCTGAATTTATAACAGGTATTATTACAGAAAAGGGAATCTTCCCTGCCAGCGAATCTGGTATTTCAGATATTTTAAGGTTAATGTAAATAATGGCAAAGTCTAAAATTATTATTGGCTCTGATCATGGTGGATTCAATCTGAAAGAGGTCCTCATCAGTCATTTTAAAGAAGTTGGATACGAAGTTCAGGACATGGGATGTGATTCTACCGAGTCCTGTGATTATCCGGTATATGGTTATAAAGTAGCTGACCTTGTAGCAAAGGAACATTGTCTTGGGGTTTTGATATGCGGCACCGGAATCGGGATGAGTATAGTTGCTAATAGAAATAAAAATATCAGAGCCGCATTATGCTCGAACGAATATATGGCGCGAATGTCAAGAATGCATAACGACGCAAATGTTTTAGTACTTGGAGCTAGAGTAACGGGAACCGGATTGGCTCTGGAAATAACAGATGCCTGGTTAAATACGGAATTTGAAGGCGGACGTCATAAAAAACGACTGGATATGATAGTCTAAATTAATATGATGATATTACTTGTTCAATATCCGGTCATCCACTTGCAAAATAATGGATACCTTAGTATTTTTAAGACTCGTGCGGAATTATATATTACGGCAGATTTTTGTGTTTGTTAACAGAAAATATTAAATATGGAGTGTAATTTGCTTATGAAAGATTATCTTTTTACATCGGAGTCAGTTTCTGAAGGCCATCCGGATAAGGTCGCAGATCAGATATCAGATGCTATTGTTGACGCTTATATAGCATTGGATCCTAAATCGCGTGTTGCCTGTGAAACTCTGGTTACAACTGATTTAATTATACTATCCGGGGAAGTTACTTCAAGCGGCCAGGTCGATTGTGAGGCTATTGCCAGAAAAGTTGTTTCAGATATTGGTTATAATGATCCTGAAATCGGTTTTGACGCAAATTCCTGTAAAGTAGATATCCATTTACATCCTCAGTCCCCTGATATCTCACAGGGAGTTACAGCCGGTGAAGGACTTTTTAAAGAGCAGGGAGCAGGAGACCAGGGTATGATGTTTGGATGCGCTATAAACGAAACAGATGTCCTGATGCCTATGCCTATTATATTTGCTCACAGGCTTGTTGACTATATGGCCAAGATACGTAAGCAGAAAAAACTTTCTTTTTTAAGACCTGATTCGAAGTCTCAGGTCACAATCCAGTATGAGAATAATAAGCCGAAGCGTGTAGATACTGTAGTTATTGCTACGCAGCATACACCTGAGGTTACTCATAAACAAATAACTGAAGGAGTTATCGAAGAGGTCATTAAAAAAGTAATTCCTGCTAATCTAATCGATAAAGAGACTAAGATCTATATCAATCCTACAGGAAGATTTGAAATCGGCGGACCTCATGGGGATACAGGTCTTACTGGCAGAAAAATAATAGTTGATACTTATGGCGGATGGGGACGTCATGGTGGCGGAGCATTTTCAGGAAAAGACCCTTCAAAAGTCGACAGATCTGCAGCATATATGGCTAGATATGTTGCGAAGAATATTGTTGCTGCCGGCTTAGCAGATAAATGTGAAGTTCAGCTTGCATATGCAATAGGTGTTGCTGATCCTGTCTCTATAATGGTTGATTCCTTTGGTACAGCAAAAATAGACGAGCAGGAAATATCCAGACGTATTCGTAACGTTTTTGGATTAAAACCTGCTGAGATTATTGAAACTCTAAATTTATTAAGACCGATTTTTCTGCCTACTGCTGCATATGGTCATTTTGGCAGAGAAGGAAATAATTTTACATGGGAAAAAACCGATAAAGTGGAAAAAATAAAATGATTTCATTTATAACAGAAGATGCAAGATTGAAACCATGTTTATAATAATACAAGAAATTGTTTTGTTATTATAGCACAAATTAAATACATTTTTCCATTATAAGGGAATATACATGACACTTGATAAATTAAAGAAAATAATCAGGGATGTACCGGACTTTCCAAAGGAAGGAATTATTTTTAAAGACATTACTACGCTTTTGCAGAATCCTGATGCTTTTAAGAGTGCTGTTGATCAGCTTCTCAAAGAATGTAAAAAATATTCAGTAGATAAGGTTATCGGAATAGAATCCAGAGGTTTTATTTTCGCAGCACCCATTGCTATTGAACTTAATGCCGGGTTAATATTGGTTCGAAAACCGGGGAAACTGCCCGCTGAAACTATTTCAGAAACCTACGAATTGGAATATGGAAAAGATTCTATCGAAATACATAAGGATGCTGTCAATCCAGGTGACAAAGTGTTAATTATTGATGATTTATTAGCTACAGGGGGGACGGCAGCTGCAACATGTAATTTGGTTGAAAAATGCGGAGGGATTCCGGTTCTTGTTACTTTCTTAATTGAGCTAACATTTCTTAATGGGCGTGATAAATTGAAAAATCGTAATGTTTTTACTTTGTTAAATTATTAAGATGTTGTTGACAGTAAATAATTCAGTATTTTGCAACCGTGTTGTGTTATTTCGACCATAACAGGATTGCTATCCTTACCGTATATATATTTCAATATTCCAAAATGGCTTAGCCATGTGAAAAAATAAAAATCTAAAAAAGATATTGCTAACAGATTGTTGATTCTCGAAGAATCGATCTTACTGAAAAATTCATTAGATATTTTATCAATTCTGAATTTAGGTTTTTGCTGAAGTATAAGCTCAATCATTATTTTTCTTTTTTCTTTCAATCTTTTCGCGATGGAAGGCATGGATGGAAAAATGTCCTGCCAATTTATATTATTCCAAAAAGTGTCAAGGATGAGTTGATAAAGTTTGTAGTTACCTATAATACAGTTTCTTTTTTTTATGCTTGGTGTTAGAAATACAGATATTTTTTTTAAAATTAAAGATAATTGTTTTAAATAAATTATCAGTAATTCCCGGTCATCTATGTTGAGTAATAACGAATTTACTTCTGTTTCCCTGAACAAAAAGTTTTTGAAGTGCAAATGCGTCTCGTTATAATTATTATGGATTTTTGAATATTGTAAGAAGTAATGAGTTAATTTTATCACCATAGTATTATTAATCAACGATTGAGTTTTAAAATTTACCTTATCGTCAATCAGAAAATATTGTTTATATGAACTAATCTCTCGTTTTTTTGCATTATCTAAGTAATTTCTGATTTGTATTTTTGGATTGTAAATTTCTGCATTTATATTTAGGGGTAAACTGTCCGGTCTGTTGTTATAACTTTTTTTAAAATTATTATTATTTTCCATTGAATTTATTTTTACTCCCTATGGGTATTTGTTAAATATAAAAAATATAATAATAAATTTTTATTATAAAACAAGAATGAAATAAAATGAATATTTAATTTTTTATAGTGAGTGTATTAAAGGTAATATTATTGAATAATTTATTAACTTTTATAATAATGTGATTAGGAAGTCAACGATTATTAATGTTAAATATTAAAATAATTTATTTTTTGAAAAAATAATGCTCTTTTTATTAAATTGCAAACAACTGGACAAATGTTGATAAGTCTTCAGTTGGTGTTTATAATCTTGTCGATTTTTTGTTGATATCTGTCAGTAAATTTATAGGCAATTGTTTGAACTTAAAGAAGCAATTTAATCGAATTTATCAAAGTTGTATTATAATTATTTGATATTTATTAATATTTTAATATAAAAAATATCCTATCGGCCGTAAGGGCTTATCAGCATGCTGCGTTTCTAAAGGAGTGGAGAAAACTTCTGACAAATCGTTTAAATATTTTGTTAAACTCGTAAGTGATATGATAATATAAGTTTATTATTAAATATAATGATCAACTTTTATTTGATAAATACATTAATGGATCTTCCTGCTTTCCTGAATAACCTATTTGAAAATGTAATTTGTTACCAGATAGATTTCCTATGATATTTCCTTTTTTTACTATATCGCCTTCGTTTACTGTAATATCTTTCAAATTTGAATAAATAGTAAGAAATTTATCTATGTGTTTTAATATGACATAATTGCCAAATCCCCGCATTCTGCCAATTTTTGAAACAACTCCGTCAGCTGATGAAATCACACTGGTTCCTTTTTTCCCTGTTATTATTATACCTATTGGTTTTACTCCATTCAGTCCATCTCTTTTGGTACTATATACGTTCTTAATTGGCCAACAGAAATCAGGTTTAATTTTATTTTTATTATATAATGTATTAGTTGTGTTTCTATATATACTGTCTGAATTAATGGGTATTATCAGAACATTTCCTTCGTTTATTCTATCACGATTTTTAATATTGTTTGCCTTTATTATTTTCCATGCAGGTACATTGAATTTCCTGGAAATCTTGTTAAGATTATCTCCTTTTTTTACTTTATAGAATTTGGTGTGGTTCTGCCTAAGTGGTTTATTATTTTTTTCATTTTTATCAAAACGAGTTTGATCCTGATTCTCTATATTCTTTCTTGTAATTATTTTTTTATCTTCGTAAATTTCATAGAAGTCCTTTTTATCATCTGAATAATAATTAAAATCCTGATAATTTTTATCACGGATAGTAGCGTTTCGAGTATGTCTTTGAGTATTTCGATTACTTCTATAATAATTATTGTTTCTATTCAAGTAATGTCTGGTCGGAGCACATTGGATAATGATTATTA
>CAZVYR010000077.1:0-13312 GCA_964631555.1 uncultured Leptospirales bacterium | reverse complement strand
CCTCCGTTTCAGCTTCGTATCTAAAGGCTTCCGGCCGGGACAAGGCTAATTTTTAGCCAAAACTATGTCCCGGATGACAAAAACGGAACAGATTATTTTTTTGGAACATTCTTAAGATTAAGCATCGCTCTTGTTTCGTCAGGTGTGGCTACTTCCTTTCCCATTTCAGATATCAGCCTTTTTGCCCTTTCCACAAATTCAGCATTGGATTTCGCCAGACGGCCTTTTGAATAATATATATTATCTTCCATCCCGACCCTGACATGTCCGCCAAGAGCAATGGTAGCGTAAAGAACCGGCAAATGTCCTTTGCCTATCCCGAAAGCTCCCCAGGTAGAATCCCCGGGAATGATACCTTTTAAATACACTAAATTTTCAACTGTAGCATCTATCCCTCCTGCTGCTCCAAGTACAAACTGAAAGTGCAGGGGGGCTTTTAATACGCCTTTTTTCAGATAATACAATGCGTTGTATATGAAGCTGGTATCAAAGACTTCAATTTCAGGTTTGATATTGTTTTCCTGCATAACCTTGCCAAGGCCTTCCAGAAAGCCGGGGCTGTTCTCAAAAACCGATGTGTGCAGCCAGTTCATTGTTCCGCAGTCGTATGACGCCATCTCCGGTTTTAATGCGATTAAATGCTTCCACCTGTCCTCATCCTTTAAGCCAAGCTGTCCCGACGTAGTAAGGTTGAGAACAATTTCGCAGTCTGTTGAACGGATAATCTCAACTGTTTCTTTGAATTTATTAAAATCCATTGAGGACAGATCTTTGTCATCTCTTACATGAATATGCGCTACCGAGGCTCCGGCTTTCCAGCATGCATAAATTTCTTCCGCTATTTCTTTAGGCTGAAGAGGTATACTTGGTATATCTTTTTTGGACGGCCACGCGCCTGTAGGTGCTACTGTTAAAATTACTTTATTATCCATTATATTACTCTCATAAAATTGTTCTTTTCATACTTAAATAATTATAGACCACTTAATAGTCCAAAAACTCAAACAGAAAACAGAATCACTAAATCATTCAGATGCTGATTCAAGCGACGCTGATTTCAGCGACGCTGATTTAAGCGACTAGATCACACCATACTTGTAGATGCGGTCCGGAGCGCCGGTAAGATTTTTCTCATCAATCTCTGCAACACAGCGGACCATAGTCCCGTCGCCCATATACCAGCGAAGCGGAAAGCACCAGAACTGGAAACGTTTTCCGACGACCTTTTCGAGGTCTCCTCCAAGGTTCTCGACACCCACGATCCCATTGCCCATCATATATTTATGGCAAGGTTCCCATGTGCCCCATTCGCCTGCCTTCTCTAATTTGCCATACTCTTCCATGTACTTATCCATACCGAAAGTCTGGATAAAGACTTCCCGTTCGAACCACGCGTACTTCTCGATCCCATACTTGTCTATATACTCCTGGGTGATCGAGCGGCCTGTCCTTCCGGGCAGATTCATCTGGGTGGGACCATTCTTGCCCATAGCTGTATGGAGAGGGTGGTCCAACGCCTGGCAATCCATGGCTACGCACTTCGGATGATATTTCTCTATCCACTGGCCCGCTTTCAGACCGGTACCGGCGGAGTAATGGTAGTAATCTTTGCTGTCATCGTATAAAAGATGCATGCCTGTCCGCAAAACGAGGACCATTCCATTTTTAAGCTCATTCGGGTCGAAGTTGACTTTCTTGCAGGCTGCGTCGAGATCCTTGTCATCGACAAGCTGCCATGGCTGGCAATTAAGATCGAGGCAAATAGCCGGACCGCAGTAGGCATCAACAGGGAGCTCATGGGTATACCGGGCGCGCTTGCCGTCGAAGTCACGTTCCATGACGTGGCGCGGCGAATCCGCATGAGTTCCGGCGTGCATTACTACTGAGACCTTCTGGCTGAGAACGCCGGACTTCGCCTGGCCATGCATTGTATCTATGACTGGCTTGCTAAAATAAGGCCACAGCGGTATGTCTGCGCCGAATGGATGGCTGAGGTCAACGAATACTTTCTTTTCCATTATTAAACTCCTGTTAAGGTTAAATTTTATCGTAAATTATTCTGAGAAACAGCTTTTACTGATATATTTAAAAACTACTTGCATTTATTCATAATCACTCTCTAAGATTTTATCCCTTCCTGTGATGGATATCTGGAAAAACAGTCTGAAAGAGTAGATCCTGATGTCTGAAAATTTATTTATTATTATAAATGACTTTAATCAAATACTCCCTGAGACTTTTATTGGACTCTTCAATTTGCTCCTGAGTCCATTTTTGAAATCCTCTGCCGGATTTAAAACCAAGCTCTCCGTTCTTTACTTTTTCCTTTAATAAATTTGATGGTTCGGTTGAGTTTTCCAGATGTTTTAATATATAGCCGTGTATTGAAAGTGTAAGGTCCAGGCCAACCATATCCGCATTCTCCAATGGCGCGAGCTTTGGCAGTCTTAAACCGAAGCTGAGCTTTATTGCTTCATCCACTGTAGCAGCGTCTGCTATCCCGTGCTCAACTATTGAAATCGCTTCACGCCATAAGGCATGCTGCAAACGGTTAGCCAGAAAACCCGGCACGTCCTTATTTACCCTGACCGGATGTTTATTTACTTTCTTAAGCAGTTCAAATGTTACATCCATCACTTCATCTGATGTATAGTCGGATTTTATTACTTCAACCAGGGGAATAAGATAAGGAGGATTCCAGAAATGGGTGCCTACCACCCTTGACTTGTTTTCGGTTCGCTCCGAAATTTCCGTAATACTCATTACCGAGGTATTGGTAGCAAAGATTGCATTATCAGAGCAAAGCGATTCTAAATATCTGAACATGTTTTGCTTTAGCTCCATGTTTTCCGGAATGCATTCTATAATAAAATCCGCGTCTTTAACAGCTTCTTCCATTTTATCATTTGGAATAATTCTGCTTAAAAGATCATATATTTCTTTTTCATCAATCAGCTTCTTTTCCTGTAATTGATTCAGATTTGATCTGACTTTCTTCAGAATTTCTTCTTTTGATAAAACACTGTCAAAGGTGTTTATTGTCAGATCTTTACAGCCTGCGAAGACCTGTGCGATCCCGCTGCCCATCAGACCTGTTCCAATTACTGCTATATTACGGATCGTTTTATCTTTCAAAGGAAAACTCCCAGCTAAACTTTATTAGGATTTTGTAATAAGCCGATATTACCCGGCAGTACAGCCGCCGTCTACATAGAGGATCTGTCCTGTAATAAAATCCGATGCTGCTGAAGCAAGATATATTGTTGCTCCTGCCATATCCTGGGGAACCGCAGCTCTTCCCATTGGGATCCGGTCAAGAAATATCTTTTTAAGCTTATCGTCTTCTAAGACCTGCTGTGTCAAAGGAGTCCAGAAAATCGTAGGTGCAATTGCATTTACATTTATCTTGTATTTGGCCCATTCGGTAGCAAGCTGCTTGGTCAGTAAAGATACTGCCGCTTTGCTCGGACCGTATGCTGCGTATCCTCCGGGATGGCCGGCAAAATCACGTACAGAGGAGATCGTAATGATTTTTCCATACCCCTGTTCTTTCATAACTTTTCCTACATGCTTACAGCAAAGAAACGTACCTGTTACATTTGTATCAATAACCTGCCTGAAATCTTCCACAGGAAAATCCTCTGCAGGATATCTCTTTGCAATCCCGGCAACTGTCACAAGGATATCTATTTTACCGAATATATCCATGGTCTTTTTTACGAGATTTTCTACTTCGTTCTCTTTAGTTACATCACATGCGATCGCATAACCTTTGCGTCCCGCTTTTTCGATGCCCTTTACTGCCTCTTCAAGGGTTTTAACGGTTCTTCCCGTAACTACAATGTCAGCGCCGTATGCAGAAAGTGCTGCGCATACTGCTTCGCCGAGAGCCCCGGCTCCGCCGGTGACAATTGCTGCTTTTCCTTCGAGATTAAACATATTTTTTACTGCATCCATATTTATTTTTTCCATTTTGTATCCACCTATATAATATATTTATTTATGCATCCGGATAATTTATTACAACGAGCATACTTGCCGGTTTATTTGTTTCATTGATCAGAGATCTTCCTTCATTCGGCCCTATGTGAATTGAATCAGTAGCGTTTAGTACAATCTTTTTTTTATCCTTGCTTATAACAGTTATTTGACCATCAAGTACGAAGTAAATTTTTTCAGTAGGTGCTTCATCATATTCCGCACCGCCACCAGGAAGAAAATGGGAGAGTCCCATCCAGAACTTTTTTGCTCCTGATTCTTCTTTGCCATGCAATCGCAATGCAGTCATATCGAAATGCCCGGGGGCCTTATAGGGTTTAACGTCTTTGACTTCCCGTTTTATCATAACTTATATCTCCTTATTACTTTTAAAATATGTCGCAGAATTCAAAATAGAAATGTAATTCCTCTTTATCCCTGAAATATTTCATTAATGATATCTGATGTTAATAACTTTAAATTATGATTTTGAATCTGATATTCTTATATAAAGCAATTTCCATGCCATAGCATTGAATTATTAGTAAAATATTATAATGCTGTTGGGATTGTTAATTTCATAAGGCTATGAATAGGATTTATTTTAGTAAATTGATTGATAATAGGTTATTATGAGCAATTTTGTATTCTAATGATAAAAATTTAAGATTTAATACTTGTTTTATTATGACATTTAAATTTTGTATAAAGCTAAAAAATCACAATAATAGTTTAACAATGATTCATGAATGATTTTTAATTCATTTTTGAATTACTTTTATTGTATTTTACTCATGCTGTTCAATTTATTAATTTTTATAATTATTTTGTTTTAAAGAATAATAATTCAATGCAGTTTTTATATATTCTTTATCTTCCTAAATAACTCTTTTAGAATCCCCATTATTCCCTGTGGTGAGATAAGTATGATTAATATAAGAATTATTCCTTGTATAAGAAAACTGTAGCCGGCGTATCTTGCGAGCGTGAAATACAGAAAAACAATTATTATAGTACCGATTATCGGGCCCTCTTCCGTACGTATTCCGCCAATGACTGTTGCTAAAAGCATAATCATGGTCCAGCGTACATTGAATGTAGCAGAAGGTTCAATATAACCTTGATTGAGATAATATATTGCGCCCGCAAGCCCTGTAACAAAGGCTGAAATGAGAAAAGTATATAATTTTACTCTGAATACGTTAACGCCTATGCTGGCTGCCGTTCTTTGATTGTCGCGTATAGAGGAAAGTCCAAGACCGAGCTTTGATTTAATAATAAATCTCATTAAATACACAGAACCAATACCGACAATAGCAGCAAGCCAGAAAATAGTATGCAGGGATACGGATTCAATGCCTTTAAGCATATATCCCGCACCAGCTCCGTGCATAGCGCCGCCCACCGGCTTCCATAAATAAAATATCATTCTAAGAGCTTCGGGCACAACTAAAGTGCCGATGGCAAAATATATACCGCTTAGACGGAAAACAGCGCCCGAAATCAGAAGCGCGAACATCGCAGCAATAATTGCTCCGCATATCATCCCAATCCACCACGGGATCCCGACCCATGTTCCAATTGTCATAGTATAACCGGCTAGTCCGAGAAACGCAGGCTGGCAGAGGGAAATAAGGCCTGAATAATCCGGCAAGGAGATTCCACATATTTGCCATTGCGAGATAGATAAAAAAGAGAAAAATATACAGGATCCGGTTTCTAGGCGCTCCGATCAATGGAAACAGGGCGAATATTATAAATACAATTGTTGCCGGAATGAAAAAATCTTTTTTTAATCTCGATATCATCTGGAGAATTCCGCTCCTTTATCGTTTAACGCCCGAACAGACCCTGTGGCCTGATTGCAAGAATAATCAATACTATTCAATACACAACAAGCATCTGCGAAGCAGGACCGAAAAAATATCCTCCCAGGGTCTGCATGACTCCCAGAATTATGCCTCCGAGGAATGTACCCCACATGCTTCCAAGACCGCCTATAATGACAGTTCCGAACGCAATAGTCAGGAAGGAAATCCCGGACGTAGGCGTAAACGGGAATGTCATACCCAGAAAAACCCCGCCGATCGCGGTTAATGCCATTGCTATTGCAAATGCGTAACTGTGCACGCGCTTTGAGTTAATTCCCATAAGTTCAGCCGCCCTCTTATCCTGGGATGCTGCTGTGATAGCGCGTCCGAGATAGGTTCGTGTCAGAAATTCGCGCAACAATAACATGACTACTATACCAGCCACCAGGTCTAGTAGATAAACGAGCGGGAATTGAAGAGACCCAATGAAAAAACTCGCGTTCGAATAACCGGTGTTTATACCTCTGGAGAGGGGGGTCCATGCTATTTGGTTAGCATTTTGTATAATAAGTGAAATTCCAAAAGCAATTATAAGTGGAGTATCGGAGGAAACCTCAAAAGCGCGTCTCATCAGATATTTTTGTATAAAAAAACCAAGTCCAAACATGACAGGTACGGTGATAACAAGCCCTATTATGGGATCAAAGCCAATATAGGTCAATATGCCGTAAGCAAAATAGCTCCCCAGCACTACAAAATCCCCGTGTGCCAGATTAATAAGCTTCATAACTCCGAACAGAAGGGAAAGCCCGAGAGCGATAAGTGCGTAAAGTCCGCCGAGCATTATGCCCATTATAATCGGTGATATAATATCATTCATATTGCACATTCGTCTATGCCAAAATATGCTTTCCTGACCTGATCTTTTTCGCAGAGCTCCGCTGAAGTTCCGCTGAGAACCACTGGAATGTACCGTGAAAAACATCTATATTACTTATTTTAAGTAAACTTTGATCAGTCATAATTTATATACCTGAAACTTTTTATGCTCCAAAATACGCTTCAATAACTTTGTTATCGCAAATGATCGCAGAGGGTGTTCCTTCAGCGATCCGCACTCCCTTATCTATTACTACTATTCTGTCTACCACATTCATTAAAACTTTAATAACATGTTCTATTATAATAATTGTAATACCCATGTCCCGGATTTCTTTTATCATATTTAATATCTTCGGGATTTCAGCTTCGGTAGTACCTGCTGCAACTTCATCAAGCAGAAGCAAGTCCGGCTTCCGGGCAAGTGCACGCGCAAGTTCGAGTTTTTTAAGCGATAGGGTGGGCATGCTGCCAGCGATAATATCTTTTTTCCCAGTAAGTCGGACAAGATTAAAGATCTTTTCATCTTCCGAAACGGCATCTTTCTTTTTGAGTTGCCTTCCATAAAGCGTTGATGCCAGAAGATTTTCTTCAACTGTTAAAGTAACAAAAGGCTGGGGAATCTGAAATGTTATGGCGATCCCGAGGTGGCAGATTTTATGCGGCGGCATATTTGTAATGTCATGTCCTTTATAAATGATACTGCCGTTTTCAGGGGAATACTCTCCTGCAATTACATTCAGAAGTGTTGTCTTTCCGGCGCCGTTAGGGCCCATAAGTCCTATCACTTCGCCTTTTTTAACGGTAAAATTAACATTTTTTAAAGCAATTAATCCTCCAAAACGTTTGCTTATATTATTTACGGATAAAAGGATATTGCTATTGTTCTGCACAGGACCTCAAATAGAATTTAATATGATCACTCTCCTGAAAAACTAAATTTAATAATCGCATAACCAACTTTTAATTTAGTTTCTTCAGATTTTTTCCGCTCTTCTGGCGGAATAAATCGCTATAAAGATTGAAATCTGCCACAGAGTCTTGGAGACAGAAGTAATATTTTATAATATTTCTTTGCCTCAGTATCTCTGTGGCAATTTATACAATTTCAGATTATCATGATTTTAATAAGGCTTTGGGAAGACAGCTTTACCCGTTGCAGTTATAAAATCATGTTTTGAAAAGATAACCTTCAGTACCCATTTTTCAGGTTTGTCGGTTTTAAACCACTGTCCGAATACAAGCGGTCCACGACTGAAATGATTTTCATCAAATTTTACTTTATTACAAATAGTCATTAAATCCGTTTTGGCCGGAACTGCGTTTACCTGTTCAGGTTATACTGAACCTGCTCTTTTAATAGCATCTATAAGTACCAGAATAGTACGGTAGCCCGGGCCGATTGCGCGATTTAAAGGTTCTTTCCTTTCTTTTGACCATCTTTCTGCAAGCGACATAGGTGTTGTATCGCCTATACCCGGGGAATTTTTAAGGACGGATCCCACCATACTTCAGTGCATATCCCATTAGGCAAATTTCCGCCCCATGCGGAAATGTCGGAGTAATAAAGCGCGCCACGGCCAATACATACCATCTTTGGTTTCAAACCCAGTGTATTTGCTTGTTTCCATACAGCACCGAAGAAAGGACCTGGACAGTTCCCCCAAAGTATGTCAATACCTGCATCTTTCCATTGTTTTATCGCAGATGAAAAGTCGGTAGTTTCAAGAGGAATAAGGCCGAGATTTTTGTCAAGGCCCACAACGGTATATCCCAGCTTTTTTAGTGAAGGGCCGAACAGAGTATACCAGCCTCTGCCGTCAGGGTCATCTGAACAAATAATACCAATTTTCTTATTTGTTTTATTCCCGAAAAGATTGAGCATCGCAGTCCATGTATCCAAAATAGTGTAACCGGGTTTATTACGGAAATCACCCTTGGCTACAGGTGATACTATAGCAAATAAACCGGTTGCCCATGTGTACTGCCATTTTGTCGGGGTTTCCTGTCTCATTCCAAGCCACGGTTCCTCCGGTCCAACACATGTGATATAGGGAACCTTGTATTTATCCGCAACCTGAGAAACACCGGCATGCATTGGAGGTGGTTCGTCACCGCTCACTATAAAATCAACTTGATCCTGAACAATTAGATTTTCAGCTAAAGATCCGGCTTTATTTGGATCGCTTTCATTATCGATAATAACGAGCTTGATAGATTTTTTAACATCGCCAACTTTTACCCCGCCGGCTTTATTGATATCATCAACAGCGGCCTTGATCCCGAAGATCCCACCCTGTCCGAATGCGGCATACATACCTGTCTGAGCCTGGACTACTCCGACGAGGATCTCGTTTTCAGCTTTCTTCTTGCCACAATCAAAATTAATAGCTAGAGCTATGCAAAGTGCTAATAAAAGAAATAATCTTTTCATCCTGCATCCCTCCTAATTATTTTTTAACCGCGGAAAATTGATACCGCCGGTTTTTAAAATATACTTATGTTAAATATTATTGATTCTTCATTGAGGTGTTTTCATTAAAAACACCTCAATAGAGTATTGATAGTAATTACGATTGCAGTTTAAATAATAAAAATTGTTTCTATTAAATTAAATAAATAAAATTCGAAACTTTTTTTCAGAAGTATGATGATATATTCTAATAGTATCTATAATACTTAATATCATGTTTTAGATTAGGCATTAAATTAATGCGCAATTCTTATGCTACTATTATATGTTTAAGGTTATTTTGTTATAAAAAAATAAATTCTTATTTAATCAGTATATATAATTAGTTTTTATCTGTAATGAAATAACGATTATATTAAAGAATTTCAATTGTATCCTGTTAATTAAGGTAGGAATTCAGTAATTAGGGCAGTATTTACGGGTGTTGTATAATCTTTTGTCAGTAAAATGTGGAGAGATCAGCCAAAATAAATACGTATTTATATTATAAAATTTAACAAAAAATTTATAACATAAATATAAAGGGAAAAAATGACTATATCTGTAATTCGAATTTGAATTAAATAATTCATTTTTAAATTATTTATATGGCAATAATTAAATTGGTACTCATGTTTTAAAAACAAGTCACTCATCTAATACATCCTTTTATTTTTAGTAATAATCCTTTTTTGCATTATTTAATCTATGGGGGGAGACTTATACTATTTATTCACCAAGGTAGGCTTTCTCGATAATATCGCTTGATTTGATTTTTTCGATATCGCCCCCAAGAACAATCCTGCCGATCTGCAGTGCATAACCACTGCTGGCTGCCCTCAACGCCAGCGGCACATGCTGCTCCACCAGCAGAACGCTGACTCCTTCTTTATTTATATCTTCGATGATATCACCTAAATTTTGAACAATTATCGGTGCCAACCCGACTGACGGTTCGTCAAGAAGAAGCAGCTTAGGTTTTGCCATTAATCCGCGGCCTATTGCCAGCATCTGCTGCTCGCCGCCGCTTAAAGTACCGGCCTTTTGCTTGCGTCTTTCCCAGAGCCTGGGAAAAAGCTCGTAGACTTTTTGCAGATCATTTTTTATCTCTACTTTGTCCTTTCTCAGTGTAGCGCCAAGCTGGAGATTTATCAGTACTGTGAGATATGGAAAAAGCCATCTGCCTTCCGGGACGTGGATGATACCCAGTTTAACAATATCTCTGGCTTCCAGCTTGTCGGTTCGCTGATCGAAAAACCATATCTCCCCTGAAGTCAGAGGCACTAATCCTGACAGGGCCTTAAGCATGGTGCTTTTACCCGCGCCGTTAGCTCCAATAATACTCACCACCGCTCCTTCGGCAACTTCCAGCGAAACATTATCCAGGGCAATGGATTTACCATAATGTACAGTTATATTTTTAGCTTTTAACATGATGATCACCGCCAAAATAAGCCTGAATTACCTCTTGGTTCTTCCTCACTTCTGCGGGCAAACCTTCAGCGATTTTATGCCCGAAGTTTATAACTACCACCCTGTCACATAGACTCATAATCCGCATATTATGCTCGACAACCACAATGGTTGTCCCCTGCTGCTGCGTCTTCTTTATACCATCCATTGTAAATTCAATTTCATCAGGGTTCATGCCTGCAATGGGCTCATCCAGTAACAGCAGTTTCGGCTGAACTGCCAAAGCCCTGGCAATGCCCAGCATTTTCTGATATCCATGAGGTAAGTTCTTAGCAAATTCATCTTTCATTTTTTCTAAACCAACTAGTTTAAGAATTTTCATCGATTGCTCCAGGATATAAGTCCTGTTCCGACGATAAGTTCTGGTATTGAAATACATGTCTATCAGGCTTGACTTGGGGTGGAGATAGAACGATGAAGCTACATTTTGTAAAACGGTAAAATCGCTGAAAAGAGGGTTAAGTTGAAATGTTCTTGCTATGCCCCGCATCGCAACCGCATGAGCCTTTTTGCCGGTTATATCTTCACCATTAAATATAACGTTACCACTAGTCGGTCTGATTACACCGGTTATCAAATTGAATAGGGTGGTTTTTCCCGCTCCATTAGGTCCGATTAAACCCACCACCTCCCCTTGATTAACAGACATGTTAAAAGCGTTAACCGCTAACAGTCCGCCAAATTGCTTGGTTAATCCTTTAACTTCCAGAAACATGGGTTATTATTTTCTCCTTCCTGTGTTTTGAAAACCATGAGTATATTATATCGGGCAGGCTTACCAGACCCTTGGGCATTAAGAATAGAACAATTATCAGCAGGAAGGCAGACACATAAGGAGTGAATTCCTTCAAATCACGCGCAAACTGAGGAAATAAGTATAGAACGATAGTTCCAATTATGGGGCCGGAAAAGCTCCCGATACCGCCGATAAGTACATACATGGTCAGCCATAAGGTTGCCATGAAGTTAAATGATGATGGCGATATTACCATATTGTAATGGGCATAACCCGCACCTGCCAGCCCTACAAAGAAACAGCCTACTCCAACCACCATTATCCTGTACCAGCCTTCATTGATACCAACGCTCGATGCAACGAGGTGCGATTGCGCAATAGCCTTTAAAATAGTGCCGATATTGGAAAGCTCAAATCTATACAGGGCAATAATGCTGACTAAAGCTATTCCCAGAAAAAAATAATAATAAGGTACCTTGGTGGCAGCATTTGGGAGCAGGGCCGGGATGCCGGACAGGCCGTTGTAGCCACCGGTAATAATCCCGCCGGCATAAATGATGTAGATTATCCCTATGCCAAAGAAAAGGCTGCCTATTGCATAATACAGAGACCGCAACCTGGAAAACGGGAAGCTTATCAGCATCCCTATTCCCATAGTGGCCAATGCGCTTAACAGGATAGAGGGCAGGGGCGGCCATCCCAGCCACTTTGAAGCCATGCTGGATAGATATGCCCCGATACCCATAAACGCGGCATGAGCAAGAGGAAACTGTCCGGAAATGGTTATAGTACGCAAGCTGATCGTAGCTACCATATATATAAAGGTAATTATTAAAAGATGCAATATATAAGCAGAGTTAACAAATATAGGTAATAGCGCTGCGATAATCACTACTCCGGCTATAATACCGTACTTGGTTATAATCTTTCTATCAGCTATTGAAGGCTGCTTACTATTATACATAAATCTCTCCTGTAAACATTACATTTCTACTTCATAGCCAAAAAAACCCTGAGGTCGAATGAGTAATAGCACGATCACAATACCAATTATAATTGCATCGCTTGCAGCTCCGCTTACCAGCACAGGTAATACGGCAGTCAATATGCCGAGAATGAGTCCGGATATCAGTAATCCGCCAATGCTGCCGGCACCGGCAAGCATAAATATGATGAGCACTTTTACCAGCATCAGGTCGCCCATATAAGGAGTCAGGCGCAGATAAGCACCCATTAAGCACCCGGCTATTGCAGCCAGGCCGCAACCCAGGGCAAAGGCAATAGCGGAAATATAGCGGATATTGATTCCCTGTAAGATAGCTCCTCCCCTGTGCTGGGCAATAGCCTGCATCTGCTGTCCCACCCGTGTACTATTAACGAACAACAAGACAATTGCAAGCAAGACACCTCCGACACCAAGGGTTACCATCCGCTCATAACTTACGGCAATAGTTCCAGCCTTGAAAATTCCTTCGGCGAATCGCGGAATCGCCATTGTTCTATCCCCCACCATAATATTTACTGTGGTCTGCAGGACTACGACAATCACGACACACATCATTATGATGTGGTTAAAGTTACCGACAAAGCGCCGAAAACAGAACTTTTCCAGGAATATTCCAAACACGGCAACTATAACTGTTGCCACTATTAAGGCCAGCCAATTATTAAACCCCATACCAATAGTCAGATAATAGCAAATATAACCGCCTATCATGTATATAGCGCCATGGGCTAAATTAAATATCCGCAGCATATTAAACAGAAAAGCAAAACCCAGCGCTGTCAAAATATACATTGCCCATAGTATCAATGCATTAATTAATGTTATTACTGCTAGTTCCATATAATAACATTTCCTTTTAAACTTATTTACATTAACAAGCCGGGAAAAAAGCCTGCCGCGTTTTAGACTAATATACCGTTTGCGATTTATAGTCTGTGCTTTATTCAGCGATAGGGGTGGGAACACAATTCCCACCC
>CAZVYR010000076.1:6825-13522 GCA_964631555.1 uncultured Leptospirales bacterium | reverse complement strand
GTGCAAGGAATACCGGCATCATAAATTCAAAAGCACAACATATTGCATTCCTGGACTCAGATGATCAATGGCTTCCTGAAAAGCTTCAGGAACAATACAAATTTATTCTTACAAATCCTCAAATACGAATTACCCAGACAGAAGATATCTGGATAAGAAATGGAGTTCATGTAAATCCGATGAAGAAACATAAAAAGCTGGAGGGCAAAATTTTCCCAGACTCCCTTGAATTATGCATGATAAGCCCTTCTTCTGTCGTCATAAATCGCGACTTATTCATGAAATATGGGATGTTTGACGAACTTTTACCTGTATGTGAGGATTATGATATGTGGCTAAGGATCACGTGCTATGAAGAAACAGGCTTAATAAGAAAAAAATTAATAAAAAAATACGGAGGGCATGAATCACAACTCTCAAAAGCTTACTGGGGACTGGACAGGTTCAGAATATACTCGATCATTAAACTTTTAAAGAGCGAAGCGGGGAAGATCAGGCATGAATACCAATTCATGGCAACAAAAAAAGCAATATTAAAATGCCGGATACTAATGAACGGCGCTAATAAAAGAGGCAAAAATAAATTTGCAGGAAAGATCGGATTAATTATTAAATACTTGGAAGCCGGAAACTATAGCAGAATAGATCCCCTGATCCTCTTACAATAACAGCATTCCCGTACATTACTGATTCTATAAAGCTCTCTCCTTCATATGCCTTGCTGAAAATTATTTGCCCATCTTCTAAAAACATTAAAAAACGCGCCCGGTTGTCAATCCCCATATAACTCGCGGAGTATACACCATTTGACAGACCGACCGATGAGAACCCTTCTTTACCGGGAAGTATTTTAATTATGCTTTTAATCTCATCAGCATCCGTAACAAAAATTCTGTCACGGTTAAATACAGCCAGGTTACCATTATCAGATAAATACATACCTGTTTTAGTCAGGTGAACATTCTTAAGAGGAAAAAGAAACGAAACATTCTCCGAGATGTTGACAACTTTAACAAAGTCTGCTTTTGTATTGCCGTAATGCACACTGAAGAATCTTCCATTTGTGCTGATTGCTATACTTTTGATCAGAGTGCCTGCAGGCGTAGTTCCATTGTTTATTATTTCACCCTTTTCGCCCAGTATATAATAGCTGCCATCAAGAAAACCTATTCCTGAATAGTCGGAATGATCGGAGAAAGAAATTACAGTACATAATCTTCCTTGTACTTCTTTTGATCCTGTCTCATTGCCATTGATATCAATTATCCTGATCCTGCTGTGATCACCGTTCATGAGCAGGATGATCTTTGCGTTAAATGTCAAATAAGGATATTCTCGAGACTGTATACGCCAAAACCTATCACCTTTTGTATTACGTAGCTCAATATATGTTCCCGTCTTTTCATATTGAATATAATACTGGCCGCTATTACTTAACGCGATCAAATGGTCATTGAGAGATACTTTCCTGAGCAAATTCCCATTTCCGGATAACAGATAAATATTTGGCTGTGCCAGCAAAGGCCTGAGATTTATACCGGAAATAAGGGGATTCCCAGACTTCTGTAAATGATCAATGGATTGAACATTTCCATGCCATTCAGGAAGTATTTCGATTGCAGTTGCCGGGTTAAAAACAGGGAAAAGACTTATTATTATTCCGAGTATTATACCCAGAAGAAGATAGCGCATATTTATTTTCCAAAAAATGTTTTTAATTGCTGGATTCTGGAGGGATGGCGTAATCGCCTGATAGCTTTTTTTTCTATCTGTCTTATCCTTTCCTTTGATAAATTAAATTTATCTCCGATTTGTTGAAGAGACATAGGTTTTTTCCCATTCAGCCCGAACCTCATTTTTAAAATATCCCTTTCAGATTCTGTCAGTGTTTCAAGTACTGAATTCAAAGCTTCTTTTAAGGATTCGTCGAGGACCTTTTTATCCGGTGCTTCAGTTCCATAATCTTCCATTGTTGAAAGTACGGACATTTCATCCGAATCTCCAAGAGAGGAATCAAGTGAAACATATTCCTGGCTTATACTTCGAAGATAATTTACTTCTTCGTCATCCATATCTAGTTCACCTGATATTTCTGCCGCTGTAGGTTCTCTTCCAAGTTCGTTTTCAAGCTTTCGGTGAACCTTTTCTATCTTCTGAATATCTACTGTCCTGTTTACCGGAAGTCGTATTAGCGATGTTTTCTGAGATATGGCGAGAATTATTGCCTGTCTTATCCACCAGATCGCATAAGAAATAAAATGATATCCTCGATCAGGATCGAATTTTTCCGCGGCCTTAATAAGCCCCATATTGCCTTCATTGATAAGGTCAAGAAGAGATATTCCGCTTGTCTGGTATTTTTTAGCGATCGTGACAACAAAGCGTAAATTAGCTTTAATGAGTGCTTCCTTAGCTTTCTCATCACCTGCTTTTGTGGCTTTGGCAAGTTTGTTTTCTTCTTCTCTAGTTAGAAGTGGTATTTTATTTATCTGTTCAAGATACCAGGATATTGATGAATCACGAAAAGTTGCCTTACTTTTCCCGGGCCTCTTTTTCTTTGTACGAACTTCATCCTCAATGTCTTCCAGATCATCAGATTCATCTTCAAAATCACCATCAAGTTCAGCATCATTATCACCAGTCTCATCTGATTTATTATTCATATCATCATCCGTAAATGAAGATTTATTCTCCATCCTTTTATCCATTTCCGAACTATTATCCAGCAATTCGGCATTTTCAATTTCTAATGACTTTTTCCCTTTTTTGGCCATTTTTTAATAAAAACCTGTTTATTATCTCTTATCTAATTTGATCTCTAATGAAATTTTTATAAGAAATCCCTTATGTCCTTGTAGTTGCTTTTGCTATATAATAAGATAGAATATTGTACTGCTAAGCTTAATCAGTTTACTCTATATTAGGATAAATTATGCAAGCCCTTGCAAAAACAACGAGGTGTTTAATTATAAATTATAAGAAAAGCACATTTAGGAATGTCTTTTTGATAAATGTATATAATGAACTATATTCCTGAATATAAATAAATCCAGATTTTCTTTATTCTCATCATAAATACTACTGAACATAATCCCGATCCCATATTCATTTTCATTCAATTTCTCTGACCTTAACACCATAGCAAGAGCTTCAACATCCTTTAATTGTTTATCAACCTTAGTCAGGTCGATTTTTACTTTTATAATACTCGAAACTTCAACATACCTGTCAGACTTAAAATATAATCCTCCTCTGCTGATATTTATAATAGTCCCTACAAACTCCATTGCTGTTGATTCTTCTTTGGAAGATTCTATCAAAGTTTCAATAATTCTGACCGGTATTTCTATGTCAAGCCTGTAATATTCTCTTTTATCATCCTTTTGATCTCTATTAAGATGTTCCTGTACCCAGCTATCGAAACTCTCGTCAAACCATTTATGCATCACATCTTCTATCTTTAAATTGTTATTTTTCTTCTTCTCGTTATTAAAGTTTCTTTCGATTTCAGCTTTAATACTATGTGATAGTTCTTCATACTTGATATAATTCTTCATAAGTCTCTCATAAACAAATTATGTAATAAATCATAACAAACAAGTAATTATAAAAATACTGATAATAACTAACATAATTACTTTTTGATTCATTAAAACAAAAAAGCAATCTTTTTCTCAAAAAGAATCGATATTATTATTGTAAATTTAAAAAATTAGTGATATAATATCACAGAATGAAAATTACATTTATAAATTCTATATATTTTAAATTAAAAAAATATCGTATAATACTATATTAACAGAAATATGAGATTAAAAGCAAATGTTTTTTTATTCGCAATACTTGTCTTATTGATCCCGAAAATATCTTCTTTCCCATCAGAAAAATTATCCACTAATTATAGTTATCAAAAGCAGGATGAAACTATTCAAACCATCCTGAACAACGAAGATAACATTAAAATTCTTAAAGATATGATAGATATTATAAATTATATTGATGAGATATACAGTGAATTATATAATAAGCTTGTTAAAGGAGAAAAACTGACTATTTTTTTCGATCCCGCACACGGCAAAACGGCAGACGGCAGATGGGAAGGTGAAGCAACCGGGAGAATAAGCTGTACAGGTTTTCCTGAAGAGTACTATTCCATCCAATTTTCCAGAAAATTGTATAAACTTTTAAGAAAAAATAAATTTATCGAAATAAAATCAACAAAAGATTATATGACTGCCATTAAAGGTGAACAAGAGGAATACAATAATATATTATTTTCAAAAACAATTGAACTCGCAAAATCCGAAAATGCATTTCTAATAATCAGTCAACATCTCAATAATATTTCAAGTCTCCGTAAAGCTGACGGAATAATTAATCTAAACGGCATTCATATAACATGCGATAACAACGATAACCGCTATCTTACATATATAAAAGGAATACATGAAGGATTCTTAACTCTGTATAATAAATATGATACATCCGGATTATCAAAAACTATTGCTTACAAGACAAAAGAAATTCTCTCGGAACAAGGTATTAAAATGAACAGTTGGGAATATGGTGCTGTCCCTGATGACCGGTTCAGCTATTTTTTAGATTTCCCGGCTTCCGTAATATATGAAATGGGTTTTATCTCAAATCCATTCGAAGAAAAAAAATTAAGGGATCCCGATTATCAGCAAGTAATTGTGGAATCACAATATAATGCGATCCTTGGAAGCATCAGGGAAGTTTTCGGTATTGACATATCCGGATTTCGTGCCAGGAATACGGATTCAAATAAAAATATAACAACATTAATAAAACTTTCCAGAATTGCAATTCACTACTTGCAAAACGATAATCCTGTAAAGACAATTGATACTATCAGCAAAATTGAAAATAACTACAAGGAAACTCATCCCAGGCTAATCGGAAATTTCACAGAAATAAAAGAAAAGATAATTAAAGCTGAAAGTTATTTTAAAAAATGTAAAACATATATCAGGAAAAACCAATTCCGGGTTGCAAAACATTATATAAAAAAAGCTATTATTACAGTTGATAATGATTCGCTTTGTTCAGCCTTAAAAACAAGATATATTAAAAATGCTTATAAAGATTTTAAAATAAAATATAAAGATATCTCAAAAGACATTATTCCCAAAATTGAAATATCCCATAAACCGAAGAAGGCTAATTTAGCTTTACCGGTAATACTTGCCATTGAAAAAGACCAAAGCCTGGAAGATGCAGTATATAATGCCCTTCATCCGAATACTGAAAATGCCAATAAACTTATTAAAAAATTCGAGCAGGCCTTCAAATGGAAAAAAGTCCTGGCAAAAAAATATTCCAGGAAAATGAAAAGAAAAATTTCCTACTGGAAATGGGAAAAGGAAAAAATTCACTTTACAGAAGGCATCTATATTATCAAACTTAACAAAGAACTCCGCGTTACACATTCAAAAAAAGTCTCGCAGGTTTTATTGGACCCTGAGAAATATCAGAATCATCAATATCTAAAAAATTCATACTTTGCTGAAACAAAAAAAGACAAATCTTTATGATCATTGGGATCGTTCTGTAAGATCATATAATTTTTTCGGAGATTATCTCTGGCATAAATACGGGTGCAGAGTATTAAAACTCCCTATAAATGCCGGATTTACATGCCCTAACAGAGATGGTACCATAGACAACAAAGGCTGCATATTTTGCGCAGAGGACGGTTCAGCTTCGCCAACAGTCTCCGTGTCGGAAGACATCAGGCAACAAATGATCAACGCAAGGAATAATTTCAAAAGATCGGATGCTGAAACAAAATATATTGCTTATTTTCAGGCATTCACCAATACTTATGCTGATATACACACACTTGAAAGACTATATAGCAATGCTATCGGGATGCCTGATGTTATAGGCCTCATGATTGCCACCAGGCCGGACTGTGTCGGGGATGAGGTACTGAAACTTATATCCGGTTTCAGGCGAATAAATTTCGAGCTGTCTCTTGAGATAGGTATGCAGACGATGCATGATAAAAGCCTGAAATTTCTCAGAAGGGGCCACATACACAACAGCAGCAGAGACGCGATAATACGCGCAGCCATGAAAAAAATACCAGTGTGTGTTCATATTATTTTAGGTATCCCGGGCGAAACATGGTCCGATATTATGCAAACCGCTGAAGAAATATCCTCTCTCCCAATCAGCGGAGTAAAAATCCATCACCTCCATGTAATAAGGGGTACCCTGCTTGAAAAATATTACGAGCAGGGGAAGATAGACCTAATGGATCCCGAAAGGTATGTTTCCTATATCTGCGATTTTCTTGAAAGGCTGCGCCCGGATATCATAATACACAGGCTTATTGGGGACAGAAGTCTTAATTCTCTTGTAGCACCGAAATGGGCGAACAACAAAGGTACAGTTCTCAAAGCCATAGAAGACGAGTTTATAAAAAGATGTACGACCCAGGGATTTCTTTTCAGGGGCAATTAATTGATATAATCCGGCCTTTCACAAAATAAAGCTCTCAGCCGCAAGCTGTGGGGAATTAAACCATTGGGAGATTAAAACTCCCTCGTAATAATCGCTGACTTTCAATCAACTACAATCAGCAACAATCAAGAAAAAATAAAAATAAGGAGGGGGCCATAAGCCGAATTCTGTTTATGCAACCATCTATCTTGTATGTATGTTGCCATAC
>CAZVYR010000076.1:0-6725 GCA_964631555.1 uncultured Leptospirales bacterium | reverse complement strand
CCATAAGCCGAATTCTGTTTATGCAACCATCTATCTTGTATGTATGTTGCCATACATATCTTTGCGATTTACCCCCAGCCTCAAGCGGGCAGCTTTCAAACGGCCGTGTATTTAATCTTGCACCGGGTGGGGTTTACACTGCCATAAACGTTGCCATTTATGCGGTGAGCTCTTACCTCGCCATTTCACCCTTACCGCTCCTGAGAACGGCGGTATATTTTCTGCTGCACTTTCCATCGCCTCACAGCGCCCGGGCATTACCCGGCACCCTGCCCTTTGGTGTTCGGACTTTCCTCACAGTTTGCTTATAGCAAACCAGCGCGGCTGCCTGTCCCCCTCCTTATTATTAAAAAATCATGGCCTTTTTCTGATATTTCTCCTTAAAATACAACCTGAAAAACCATTATTCAATATGACTGATGATTATTAATAATATTTAATACTATTTAATAGTAAATCGGTAATTTTAATAAAATTTATCAAAAACCGGATAATTATAAAATTTTATAAAAAATCAAGTAAATAAGGTATTATTCTGCATTTCTCTCTTTAATAAGCCATATTATCATTACTTTTTTTTATTGAAATTTGATTTCTTAAGTAAAATATCCGATAATATATAATAAAGTTTTTTAATTAAAAATCTTGACTTATTTACTACTCTGCTATCCCCCTTGGCTAATCACATCTCTTTTAGTTTATAAATAATGGGTAATAAATCGACACAAACCGACAGAATCCTGTCTTTAATCAGTAAAAATAAAAACACTTCAGATATGCAGCAACTGCTTTCTCATCACTGGGAAAGAATAAACAAACTTATCCTTTTAAATTCAAAAGATTATATTTCTTTGATCACATTTGACGCAACGATTATTTATATAAGCCCTTCTTTCATTAATCTCGGTTATAAACAACAGGATTTGATTTCACAATCTATTATAAATTATATTCATCCAAATGACATTGAGCTTCTTTACCTGTTATTTACCGACTATGAAAAATTGAAGGATATGCATGAAGCCATAGATAATTATAACAGAACTCTCCGTTGCAGGTTTTTGACAAAATCCGGTGAATGGATAGAAACAGAGACTAATATAAACATCCTGGCTGACGAATCGGGCAATCCTTTTGCATTTTTACTGGTAACCAATGAAGTAGCCAGGCAGAACCATTCATTTAATGAGCTTAAGGAATGGACCGACACTTTCGATACTTTTGTTGTTAAATTCGACATAAACGGATTTGTATTATTCTGCAATGCATCTCTTTTAAAGCTTGGTGGGATATCAGAAAAGGATCTTTACGGTAAATATTTCCCGGATTCCAGGCTTCTGTCTCATTCATCGGAGGAAAAAGCAAAAATAATAAAATGCCTTAATAATTCAAAAGCATTTCTTCCTAACCGGGTAGAATGCAGCTTCCTGGGTGCGGATAACAATCCAGTACCTGCAATATTCAATTGCCAGCCAGTCATGGATGAAGATGGCCATATAAAATATATAACAGGTGAAGGCAAATCAATAGTTGACGAAATAAACCTGAGATTAAAATTATTAGAAGCAAATGAGAATCTGGAAAAAAGAGTAAAAGAACGGACTGCCAAAATATCGGAGATCAACGAAAGGCTTAAAAAAGAAATATTAGTACGGAAAAAAGTTGACAAAGCACTCCGCAGGAGCAAGGAAAGATTCAAAGATATCACATACAGTATGGCTGATATTGTCTGGGAAATTAACAATAACGGTATTTATACTTTCTGTTCGGATAATATTTGTAATTTATATGGGTATACAAACGAAGAAATAATCGGAAATACCCATAAACTGCTGCTGGAGTCTGAAGACGCAGCTAAATGGGACAAATACCTGAAAGAAAAAATCGCAAAGAAAGAACCCATTAAGGACCTTGAATGTATTTCACATACAAAGAAAGGAGAAAAATTATATATTCTTATTAATGGGGTACCAATGCTGAACGAAAAAGGAGAGATCATAGGATACCGCGGAGTAGATAAAGATATCACACAGCGAAAGATCGCGGAGGAAGAAAATATCAAGCTTGCCGCTTTCCCAAGGGAAAGCCCGCACCCGATATTATCATCAAATCCTTTTGGTGATATAATATATCAAAACCCGGCTGCCCGGAGAATCATAGAAAGCCTGTATCTGGATTCGCCTGTTTCCATTCTGCCCAAAGACCATAAAGGCATAATCAAATCATGTTTAAAAGATAAAAAAAGCTATCATAATATCGAATTCAAAGTCAAAGGACATGTATTTTCCTGGACATACAATCCAATACCTGATATCAGTCTAGTGCATCTGCATGGTCTTGATATTACCGAACAGAAATATTTTGAAGAAAAGCTGCTTCACGATGCCTTGCACGATAAACTGACAGGACTCCCAAACAGATCCTTCTTTAACGACGAGCTTATACGCGCTTTAAAAATATCAAAAAGAAGAAAAGACTACCGCTTTGCCGTATTGTTCATGGACCTGGGAAGATTTAAATTAATCAATGACAGCCTCGGACATATTATTGGTGATAAGGTACTTGTAGAAGTTGCCAACAGGCTTGCCTCATGCATCCGGCCAGAAGATACAGCCGCAAGATTTGGCGGTGACGAATTTACCATACTCCTTAATAATATTACAGATACAAGCGACCCAGTCCGCGTAGCTGAACGAATACAAAAAAATCTCTCTATACCCCTCAAAATCGAGGGACACGATATTTTCCCTACAGCAAGCATAGGTATAGCCATGAACAGGCAGGAATACACACATCCCGAAGACCTGCTAAGAGATTCCAACACAGCAATGTTCAGAGCAAAAGCAGAGGGATTATCCCGCTACGTGATTTTTGACAAGACAATGCACAAACAGGCAATAAAACTGCTGGAACTTGAAAGCAACCTGCAATATGCGATCGAACGTAAAGAATTCTGCATACATTACCAGCCGATAGTCTCACTCGAAAATGGAAAAATTGTAGGATTTGAAGCCCTCCTGAGATGGCTGCATCCGAAACAGGGGATCATATATCCTGATCAATTTATACCCACAATTGAAGAAACAGGACAGATCATCCCTGTCGGTGAATGGGTATTGAGAAAATCATGCAGCCAACTTCGTAACTGGCATAAAAAATTTCCTGAAATGCAGCATCTCTTTATAAGCGTTAATCTTTCAGCCAAACAATTCAAACAACCGGATTTAATTCAAACAATATCCGGAATACTGGACGATGAGAACCTGTACCCCGGATATTTAAACCTGGAAATAACAGAAACCGTAATTATGGAAAATTACGAAAAAATAAGCGCAATGTTATTGGAACTCAGGGAAATGGATGTTCAGCTTGGAATTGACGATTTCGGCATCGGCTATTCCTCATTAAGCCACCTGCACAGGTTCCCTATTCAGACATTAAAAATAGACAGATCTTTTATTAAAATCATGGGTGACGGCCAAGGAAGCTCTGTAATACCCCATACAATTATCAGCCTCGGGAAACACCTGGACATAGATGTAATAGCCGAAGGCGTTGAAACCGCTGATCAATTCAGCATTCTCACAGAATTGGAGTGCGGCTTTGCTCAGGGGAATTATTTATCCCCGCCTGTTGACACCAAAAGCGCGGAGCAAATGATCATCAAAGATCCAAAATGGAAATAGGAATTATATTCATTTTTTAAATAAACTTTGAATAACATTTATAACTTTAAAATTATTGACTTATCATTAAAAATATATAAATTTGTTGTAAGTTCCTTCTGAAGAACAAATTGTAAAATTGCACGTTTAATTGCTTTTTATTGTTCCTTCAGAATTTGTCCTTCCCCTGGGGAGTGGGGTGGGCTGCTGACTAGTGACTTAACTTTGTAAGCTTTTTATGAAAAAATTATCGAAATCGTTGTTTGTTTCGGACCATTATTTATCATTATAAACCAGTACTGATGGGACCACAAAAAACGTGGATAGTATTGTCTGTTTCGCGGCTAACGAAATAAGTAATTATTACCTGAAATATAATTTTTTCCTGTGATCTAAGCTAATAACAATCTAAGTTAACTAGTGATCTATAGTTTATAGCATAGGAAGGCAATATTCAAATATGAAAGAAGAGCCTATTTCTTCTATTGACCGCGATTCCTACGAACCGGCCTATTCACAACTTGTAAATATCCTGCGCAGCCAGATCGCTTCCGGGAAATTCCGCCCTGGCGACCGTTTACCGTCCGAAGCCCAGCTTCGCGAACGATATGGCGTAAGCCCCATGACAGTTCGGCGTGCCATAAACAGACTGGTGGATCAGGGGATTGTCATTGCAGAACAGGGACGCGGGACCTTCGTAAAACCAGTAGAACTCACGCAGGCCGCATTTGATTTCAATGAATTGAAGAACCTTTTCAGCAACAAAGAAACAATAGTAAAAATCCTGAAAGCCAAGATAATAAGTGCTGATGAGATAATCTCCCGGAAACTGGCAATCGATCCCGGAACACGGATCATTTATCTTTGCCGCCAGCTATCCCTGGAACAGGAACCAATACTTTATCACAGAGCTTACCTTATTTATGATTCTTCACGTCCTCTTGTGGAAGACGATATGGGAGTAACGTCCCTGAAAGGCCTCTTTGACGGATCAGGAGCGAACGGCATTAAAAAAGGAGAATTAACAATAAAAGCCACAATACTGAACAAAGAAGAAGCTGATGTATTAAACTCAAGCCCCGGCACATCCGCTTTCCATATTGAGCATATATTTTATGATTTTAAAAATAAACCCATCAGTTGGGGATGGTTTATTTTTCCCGGAGACCGTCTGAGTTTTACAGCAACAGTCGGCATACAATAAGAGAAATAACAATGAATATAAGCAATGAAAACCTCGTCGGACTTATCAGCGAACTCAATGAAAACCGTGCCATGGATATTGTCCGTGAACGCCTGGCCAATAATGACGATCCGTTGAATATAATAGAAGATGCCCAGAAAGGAATGCAAATAGTGGGCAACTATTATTTTGAAGGAAGATATTACTTGTCAGGCCTTATAATGGCAGGCGAGATATTTCTCCAGATAATGGAACTGGTGCAACCTTTGGTTGAAAAACAGGTTAACAGCAATGTACCAGGCAAAATAGTTCTCGGCACAATAAAAGGGGATATACACGACATAGGGAAAAATATAACAAATATGCTTTTAACTTGCAGCGGTTTTACAGTTTACGACCTTGGCGTTGACGTATCCCCTTCCGTGTTTGTTGAAGAAGTCACCAGGATAAAACCGGACATAGTCGGAATATCCTGTTTACTGACAACCGTCTATAAGCATATGCTTACCGCAGTAAACCTTTTACAGGAACTTAAAGTAAAGACGGGCCAGAACTTTTCAATAATAATAGGCGGAAGCCAGATCGATCAGGAAGTATCCTCTTACGTCGGCGCAGACTACTGGACCTCGGACGCCATACACGGAATAGCGCTTTGCAAAGATATAATTAAAAAGTCCTTCTGAAAACCGATAATGAATTTTTCGCATACGCCTTTGTAGTAACAATGCCGAATTTCCCCGGATCAAATACCAGCCTTTTCTTACTTAAATGCTGGATAATAATACTGCCTTCTGGTTTTAAAACATCGTACTTGTTAAGCTCATTCATAATCAGCCCATAATAATCTTTCCGGCCTGACTTCGAATAAGGCGCGTCTATATAAATAAAATCAAAGTAAAAATTCCTTGAATGCATAAACCTTATGCACCTGAACGCGTGATAATTGAAAATCAGCGCCGACTCTTCCAGCCCCCACCCCGTAATTAGTGATTTAATAAACCGGAATCTCTTTACATCTATCTCTGAAAATACCACAGGGGATGCACCCCTGCTCAGGGCTTCAATCCCTATCTGGCCCGAACACGCATACAGATCAAGGAACGACCTGCCTGAAAGGTCTTCACCGAGAATGGAAAAAAGTGCCTTTTTCACTTTTTGTGGACTGGCATTAGCATTATCGAATTTATCATTGATAAAAGGGATATCCATGCCCTTAAATTTTCCGGAAATTACTCTCATATAATATTTATCCAACCTGGCAGATTATCTTTTAAAAGTATTAAAATTATTGATGAACTAAAAAATTTCAATCAATTTAAATATATAAGACCACATACAGCCACACACATTATGTTTTCCCCTTTCCGGAATATATTCCGCTCTGTTTCAAATACGTTCCCCTCCGTTTCAGAATCGTATCCGCTCCGTTTCAAAACCGTGTTTGTTCCATTTCAAAAGCGTATCCCCTCCGTTTAAAAACCGCTTCCTCTCCGTTTCCCCTCCGTATATCCTTCGTCTTTGTGTTGTACCATCGCCTTTGTAAAAAAAAAGCGGTCCCATAGTCCTCCGCAGAAGAAGTCCAATGTCCCAGGTCTGAAGCTAAAAACTGAAATCAAAATTCTTTTTCCAAACCATGGAACCTGGGCCTTTCAACCTGGAGCTCCTTCGCTTCCTATCCGCTTCAAATACGCTTCAAATCCTAACTTCCCTATATAAGCACACCCCTCCGTTTCAAAGCCGTACTTGGTAAATCCATAAGCCATTAAACCACACCTAACAATTTTCCCGGAAGTCCCGTCCTGCTGCAACTTTTTCCTGAAATCATAATTCAATATTGACAAATTTAAACATACTCATAAAAAGCACATTATGAACAC
>CAZVYR010000075.1:0-13541 GCA_964631555.1 uncultured Leptospirales bacterium | reverse complement strand
CCGGCTTGAAAGAGCTGTAATATGCAGGAGTTCTGAAAAATTGATCATTTAATCAAAAACAAAGAAGGATGCTATTATTGGCATCCTTCTTTTTTATTATTATAATACTTTTAGTTTTGACTTTTCTCAAACTTTGTCAGAAAATATCTTATATAAATAATTCCTTTAACTATATAGACAATACTACATAAATGCTGCATTCAACTCAGTTTTTATTATTTAAATAATGAGATTTCCAATTAAACATCTTAAACCGCTATTCAAAATATCCAAGGAGAAATAACCAATGGAAACTACATTCTTTTCACTTGCGACTAAAAGCAAATTCAATAAAGGACTTAACCATTTCTTTGCTGTTAACGATACCGTTGATGAATTAGAATCCGGTGCAAATATAGCCGATATAATTGAAAGAGATATAGATGACGGCAGCTTAACAAATGATCAGATACTGCCTATAATTGGGGCTGTAATCAAAGATAAATTCAATTATTCATATGACTCATTCGATATACCCGTTAAAGTTACAGATTTTAATAAAATCATTGAAGAGACAACAAAATGGACGGCAATTGATATACTGATAGTATATTACAATCCCAACGGGCAAATATTTTTAATCAATCCTAAAAATCCGGCTCACTGGGAAAAAACCGGTGAACTTGCAAGTGATCAACTCGTAGTCATTTATTGCAGGTATCTCAAATCTGAGGAGAACAATAAAAAAATAGCAAAAGAAGCAATAAAAGCAATAGAGGAAATGATAGCCGGTAAGGATGTATTTATTAACCAGGAATTTATTGATCACACCATCAGTCCTAAAAGACCCATAAAAAAAGCATCAACAGCTATTGTAGCATCCGCAGGTAAAAAAACGCTTACACCAAAATATTCTGTTCTGGTCACGAACGAACTCTTCCATAACGGCAATGTAGAAGCATGGAAAAAAATAATTGAAAGTTTTAAAGCCGCACATCCGGATCTGGAAGTAACTATTTATTACGATAATGAACTTATAAATGATATAAATTCCCTGTTTAAATGGGGGAAAGTAAAAAGCCAATCCAATATTTATTTTCAGGTCAGTGGTGAAAATATAAAGGACGTTTCCAAACTACAGAAATATTTATTCGAAGGAGCAAGCCCCAGATTCGAACAATTTCTGAAACTCGGAGTAGGAAAAGTACTTAAATTATTTTAAGAATCATACACGTCTTTCTTATGGAATATGACCAAATAAGATAATAAAATAGAAATCAACAGTATAATTGAAGGAGAGAAGCACAATGGATAACATTATAAATTTTAATAAAGATTTAAAGAATGTAGATGATAAAATATTTAAAAAAGCAGGTATAAGAGGAAGAAGGGCTATAGAGCTTGCTACTATGGGGCTTCCTATTGCACCTGGATTCATAATTACTTCCGAACTAACAAAACAATTACCCAGGATTAATATTAAGCAAATAATAAAAACCGCAGTTACGCAAATCGAAAAGGATATTGATAAGGGCTTTGGAAATCCAAAAAATCCATTATTATTAAAAGTCGTCTTAAGCTCCGACTTAAATGTCCCATTCTTTCCTTCAATTCACAATGCCGGGCTAAATGAAAACACGGTAACCGGATTCGCGGGATTCACAGGTGAAGACTTCGCATATGGGGAACACATATTTCTTCTGCACAGTATTGCGACTAAAATAAATAACCTTGATGAGAACGATATTAAAAAACTTAATGTCCGGTCTCCCAAACAAAAGAACCTCGAAAACTCAAAAAAAACCATCGCAAATTATAAAGAATATCTTGGGGACAAATACAGCGATGACGTATATGATCAGTTAGGTCTTATATTAAAGGGAGCAGCAGATACTTACTGTGATTCTGATATCGATGTTGACAACTCTCTGTCAATTATGGTTCAGGCTATGATTTATGGAAACTTCGGGCAGAATTCCTACTCTGGAAAATATTATACAAGAGATATTGTGACCGGCGAATCCAAAATTAAAGGAATATATTCACAAAACTCATTCGATATTGATAAAGCAAAATCTAAAGACATTACAAAGATCGATAAAAAATATCTGGACCAATTTACTAACATCGCAAAAAAAATAGAAGAAAACTTCAAGGAGATCCGTGAAATAAAATTTACTATTGAAGAAGGCAAATTCTGGATCGTAGAACAATTCGAAGTTGATGAAAAGTCTACACAATCTCATATAAAAACTTTACTGGATTTAAATAAAAGTAAAAAAATTTCAGAACAATATCTTGTACAGCACATTCAGCCTAATCAGCTTAATGAACTATTACACCCCGTCATTGATCCCAGGACTACAAAAGCAGTAAAGTCCATCCAGGGTGGTATCTCAGGATCAACTGGGGCCGCGATTGGCAGAGTATTTTTTAATACGCCAAAACTATTAGAAGAACATAAACGTGCGATAATGAGAGGTCAGGATACAAATCTGATCCTTGTTATGCCGGCAACTTACGCTGAAGATGTAAAGGCTATTGAAATAGCCAAAGGAGTTATCTCAACAGAAGGAGGATTCTCTTCACACGCACCTGTTGTAGCCAGGAGTCTCGGGAAGGTTGCAATGGTTCAACCTGAAATGAAAATCAGAGGGAATTCTTTTACTTTAGCAGGCAAAACAGTAAAAGAAGGTGATTATATATCAATCAATGTTCCTTACTATGAACAGCCTACAATCTACCTGGACAAGGTTGGACTAATTGAGCCAAATTTCCAGGAAAACGGACTGATCGATTTTCTTGAAATCGTAAATAAATATATTCATGAATTCGATGTGCGGGCAAATGCAGATCAGCCAAGAGACGCACAGGTAGCTAAACAATTTCATGCACGGGGCATTGGTTTGTGCAGAACAGAGCATATGTTTTTCAATGAGAAAAGAATAATGACGTTCAGACAAATGATTCTAGCGGATAATGAGACAGAAAGAAGAAAAGTCCTAAATCAATTAAAACCGATTCAACGTGCCGATTTCTACGAATTATTCAAGATAATGCAGGGAATGCCGGTTACTATAAGACTGCTTGACGCACCTTTGCATGAATTCCTACCTAGATCTGCCGAAAGTATGAATTTAATGATAAAATTTTTAAAAACAAAAAATAAAAACGTTTCCGACTCCGAAATTAAAACCAGGTGCGACGAACTTACCGAGATGAATCCAATGTTAGGCCACAGGGGATGCAGGGTAGCGATTACACACCCTGAAATATATGAAATGCAATGCAGGGCAATTTTTGAAGCCGCGTGTATGCTAAAAAAGGAAGGTATCAATGTAAAACCGGAGATTATGATACCAATTGTAATGAGTGAACAGGAATTGAAATTTATTAAAAACGGTAAAAAAATTGAAGGTAAAACAGTAAAAGGGATACATGATATCAAAGACGAGGTGATCAAAGAATACGGGATCAATGAACTTGATTACAGCATCGGGACCATGATTGAGCTTCCGGCTGCTGCACTCAGGGCCGGCTCTATTGCTCAATATGCTGAATTTTTCAGTTTTGGAACAAACGATCTGACACAGACCTCTTACGGCCTCTCAAGGGATGACATCAATTCCTTTTTCCCAAGTTACTCTTTATATGACCTTGTCAAAGATAATCCATTTAAAGTTCTCGGTGATGAAGTAAAAGAATTGATTGAAACCGCTCAACTCAGGGGGAAATTAACACGCCCGAATATAAAAACAGGACTATGCGGTGAACATGGGGCCGATCCGGAAAATATTGAATTTTGCATAAATGCGGGTCTGAATTATGTTTCATGTTCTCCGTATTCTATTCCACAGGCAAAACTAGCAATTGCGAAGTACAACCTGGCCGAGCAGGAAGAAAATGAAGGATAATCTCATCTTTAAAGCAGGATAACATGAATGAAGCAAAAGAGGCACTACCCGACTCCGGAAATCCGGTAAACGAGATCAGGAATCTTAAAAAGTTACTCGAAGTAAACACTATTATCAATTCTGTTCTCGATATTGGTAAGCTCCTTAATACAATCATGGAAGTTATCAAAGACATTATGAACACTGAGGCGAGTACATTACTCCTGTATGATGAGAATACCAGTGACCTTGTCTTTAAAGTTGCACTCGGAGAAGCCGGTTTTGGGCTTCAGGAAAAATATCGTGTAAAGATCGGACAGGGTATAGCCGGATGGGTTGCAGAGAATATGAAACCTGTTTACGTAAATGATGTATATAAAGACGGGAGATTTGATCCCAATTACGACAAGATGACAGGCTTCGATTCCAGATCAATATTATGCGTCCCCCTTCTCTTCAAAGGAAAGCTCCTCGGAGTAATTCAGGCAATTAATCCTATAGACAGGGCGGGATTTGATAATAATGATCTGTCGCTTTTCAGCATATTTGCAGACCAGGCAGCATTAGCAATACAAAACGCCATATTCCTTCAAAATACATTTGAAGAGCAGAGAATAAAGAATGAGATAATTGCAGCTAAATCCTTCCAGAAATCTCTGCTCCAGCCTGTTAACAGGAAATACGACAATATTCATATAGCCGCCAAATCAGTCTCTGCCACCGAAGTCGGAGGAGAATTTTATGACGTTTTTTATTTTAATAACGGCTCCATCGGGATATCGGTCGGAGATATACATATGAAGGGTATTCCCGGGGCTCTTAATGCATCAATAGTATCTGGCGCAATTAAAGGCTTATCATCAATACTGGCCGGAAAACCTGCCCTGCTGTTATCAAATTTAAATAATACAATAAATGAAAGCATTAAGACAATTGAAAAGCTATCATTCTTTTACGGCCTGATCCCTGAAGATAAAAAATCCATTCAATTCGTTAATACAGGTTTCGGATATCCGATCATAGTGAGAAAAAACGTTGCACGGTATTTAAAATTCAAATCACAGCCCATGGGCGGCGCGGACATATCATTAAAAAAAATAAATGTAAAACTTGAACCCGGCGATTTCTTTATTATAATAACCGACGGCATTGTTAATATTAAAAATAAAGGCGCACAGACCCTGGGATTGAGAAGGATCATGGATTATCTTAGCAATAACTTTATTTCTCCCCAGGAAATAGTTGATTCGCTGATCAAACTAGCCAACGGCTTCCTTGACGAGCTGGGCAAAAGGGAAGACATATCAATTATTGCTCTTAAAGTAGAGGAATAAAATATAGCATGAGCAATTATGTTTCCGTGATTTTTTGTAGAAACTGCAATTCCCGTTACGTTGAGATTGAAGAGTGGGATTATCCGGATAAAAAAGTTATTCTTCATTGCAGAACGTGTGACATTCGTGAGACAGTATCCAATTTTACACTTGGCAGATGTAAAGTCACAAATAACGAACTTCAGACAGCAAGGGAAACCAGGGCAGTCCCGTTTAAACCGGAAAGATAATAATTATATCAATAAACCTTATGAGAAACAAATTTTCAAACTGACTGTTTTATTACATATTTTGTTTCTTGCAGGAAGTGTTCCCGCTCTCTGAGCGTTGACCGCCCTGCGGACGGGATGGGGTGCTAACTATTTATTTTCTCCTAAAAATTCTCTTAAGTATAATATTTATATAAAATAATAACACTAATAAAAACCTCCATATCCTCCATGGCCTGGAGATAATTCTGTAAAACCAGTCCAGCCCCCTGACCATAAAGAAGGAAGGCGCTTTTTTAATTACTCCGGAGATCACGTCAAGACTGCCACCTACACCAATTACGACGCCGTGTTTAAGCTCGCTTTTTAGTTTATAAACCCATTGCTCTTCCTTTGGAAAACCAAGGCCCACAAAAATGATATCCGGCTCGCTCTTCTGTATTGCTTCAATGATAGCCTCTTCCCTGTTCGTATTGAAAAATCCGCCATGCCTGCCTACAATCCTTATCTTGGGAAACGACTTGCGTATATTGAAAAAAGCTTTCTCAACGATCTCAGACTTACCCCCAACAAGAAAAATCGTATATTCCTTGATCTCTGCAATGCGAACAAGATCCATAATAAAGCTAAGGATAGGTACCCTTTCTTTCAGAGGTTCACCAAGCATCTTTGCCGCCCATTGAATACCCGCACCATTGACCAGATACATTGAAGCCTTATTGTAAATAAGTTTCAAATCAGAATTAAACCTGATTCTCTGGATCTTATAAGGATTTAAAAATATTATATGATGCAACCCCCTTGTGTCGATCATGTTCATTACTCTGACTATAGACTGATCCCTGGTAACATTATCAATAGCAAGCCCCAGCAGATTAACTATGTTCGAATCATCAAGGTTTACCTGGTTATATTCTAATATTATATCCCTGTTCTCCTTCCAGGAATCGTAATACATCTCATCTCCCACCACAATTTCTCCTTTATGCAATTATTATAATATGCTCAAGTCTTTGAAAATCACAGTAAAATCACTATTAACGTAATATCAAGCTCAAATTTCCGGGAATCCGTATTACTATAAAGTACATGAAACATATTTACTATTAACACACGATTTTCAGGCAACCAATAGAGTTGTTGCATATCTTCTGAAAAGAAAAGTCCTTTTGCGCTGCTCACAAATTTAATCACTCATTGAATGAACAAACCGGAAGACTTATATTTTATTATTTTTTAAAATAGCATATTCATAACCGTCAATCAGGACATGAAATGAAGCCGCATTAATATTTTCCGAAAGATAATATACACGCCACACATCCTCGCCGTCCGTAAAAATAATGGTAACCTCTACATCCGTACTGGTACCCCTCTTTGCGTTTAAAATATTGGCGCGGTAATCGATAAGTTCAACCTTTCCTATAACCGGGAAAAGAGGCGTTAATGCTTTTTTCAATACCTTGGCAAGCGCGTCCACAGGCCCGTTACCTGTTGAAGCCTCATGAATATAACGTTTGCCTGCTTCAATCTGTACAGTAGCCTCAGGGTCAAGCCCGTTGTCTATAAGCCTGTATCCGCCTATCACTTCAAAAGGAGGTTTATACTTTTTCAAAGAACGGGCAATTGTGAGTTCCCTTGTCGCGTCTTTAACTTCAAAATTCAACATATTATATACCGGAATATTTGCTTATATATATCCTTCATTATTCTTCTGTGGTACTGCTTTCCTCTTCGCCATATTCATAATCAAGCTCAAGACAATATTTATAATCGCCGCTTGACAGTTCCTCCTCAGGTTCCACCTTGTCGCTCTTGACCTTGACTTTATCCCTGTATATCTTTATCTCTATTGATTGATCCACTGTATTTTTGCAAGCTCCGACTTCCAGGTAATCCAGTTCTTTTATTTTTTTTTCATATTCGTAGACACCGGAACCGATTGCGGAACCGCTGAATGTATAAGTAGTTCCGCCGTCGACCTTATACCAGCCGCCGGTAAAATTCCCTTCAGTGCTTCTAACTGAAAATTTAATAGGGTCCTTTTGCTCATCTGAACAATTCAGACAGCAGGCACCAATTATCAGCATGAAAAGAATTATCTTTTTAAGAAACATAACTTGCGGCTCCCTGCAGCTTTTACCATAACCGGGACAGTCATAACAAGCGATTTTTTCAAGTATTTATCCAAAGACATAAGATACTCAATACAAAGTTTAATTATCCCAGCCAAATTTCCTGTCAAGATTATTATAGGATATATTAAAAAATGCATTTTATCAAAGACGACAACTGACTTAGCAAGATTTTAATTAGTATAATAATTTGCACAGAAGTATACATCGAAAGTGTTTGCCCGGATATCCGAATCTCCGTACGGGATGATGAGAACAGCAGGGCTGCTCCTGTTCTCTTATATACTGTCCATGAATACCGGCCGGAAATACCGGATTACTTACAATCCGCTTTCTTATTCATATAATCTTCAAAAGAAACCTGCATCTTATAACAGCCTTCATTGATATACCTTAAAATTCCCACAAAAATTTCAGGCTTAATAAAACCCGGCACAAGGTCGATTAAATTTCCATCCTTATCCATAAACGCGATGCTCGGCAGGCCCCTGACCCCGAGCGCGGAAGCAAACTTATTGGTACTGGTTTTCATCCCCATATAACTGATATTCTCGGCTTTCTCCATATCCAGCCTTACAGCAATAAAACTATCGCGTAAAATTTTCGCAACGTCTTTATTCGTAAACGTCTCACTGTCCATTACCTTGCACCAGTGGCACCAGTCCGCGTAAAAATCTATTATAACCGGCTTCTTCTGGCTCTTTGCCTTAGCAAGTCCTGAATTGAAAGACTCCCATTTAACGCCCCCGTTCAGCCTGTCCTGGGACTCTGAATCATGTGGACATCCTATAAAAAAAACTGCCGCTAATATTATTAAATATTTTTGCATATTATTTTTCCTTATTAAAATAAATTTATTCCGGTAACAACTCAAAAAGTATATGCTAAAGATATACCGCACACTTTTTGAGTAAATACTTGGTTTGTATAAGACGGATATGAATAAATCAGCAAGTCATACCGGCCTGGATAGTAAACATATACTTATCCGGGATCACCAGGGAATATTCAAAAATTAACAGTCTGATCAGGATCAACGACAAATTCAGACTTGCAGTCAGGACAAATATAAGTACCGCTCTTCTTCACCCTGACCATACTCTTACACCTCGCGCACTCAAGTATTATAGCACTATCAAAAACCGTCTCTTTCTGATGCCTCCCGGTAATTTCATCAGCCGGATGCTTCTCAATTTCGGCAATAACATCCGCCTGAGGCAGAGGCTTTGGTTCATCCTCAGCTTCCGGCGCAGTCTGCCGGATTTCACTCTCAACATCTGCAATAAAATGAAACTGCTTTTCCATTATTTGCAAAGCATCTTCCATATTTTCTGCAAACTTGATTAACTTATCGAAATTCAATATCTTAAAAAGAGCAGCTATCTCTTCAGGCACATTACACACCAGCAGCAAACCACTTGCGGACAATATCCTTTTCTGTGCGTATATAACAGCGCCAATGCCCGCAGAGCTGATATATTCAAGATTCATTATATCCAGAATAATAAATATTTTTTTCTTTTGCAATAATTTATTAACATGATCTTCAAGATCCACACTTGTTGAAGAATCCAGAACTCCTTTTAACTCTACAACAACAATCTCACCATCCAGATATTCTTTATTATTAAATAAGATCATTTCACATTCCTTAACTTATTGCTGATTAATACCGCGTCTTTTATATTTCTTTTATCATGCTGTAATTCTATATCAGACGGCACGTGCTTAATCTTAATCGCCTCTTTCAAATGCCTTTTTGTGCTCAAATCAACAAACTCAGGTTCCGATGGCTCAGCCTTTATTTCAGAATATCCATATAACCTTAGACTCCTGTACCGGATAAAAATCACAATTGAAAGCAAAAAAGAAACCGCAAAAGACACAACGAGCAAAATAACCGATAACTTCCGGATATTATTCAGATGCTCAAGTAAAAATTTATATATCCTGTCCTTACTGATAATAAAGCTGACACAGCCAACACCCCTGCCTTTAGAATATACACCACACGTCACGAGCCAGCCGGAAACATCAATCTTCGAATAAATATACTTTTTAAATAATTTAGTAATCTCACTGTTAAACGGCAAATTAATATCATAATTATAAATATGATAATCCATCATTTGTACAGACCTGGTCTTGGTCCATATCGGAAGCATAATAAGATCGATATTATAAGCGAATTCATCTGTCGCGATATTTCCCTTCAGCTCTTTTTCGATCTTCTTATCCGAATGAACAATAATCCTTCCATCGGAAAGAACAAAAAAAGCCTCATGAATAATATTGGCGTTTATTTTATCCCTGAATAATTTCTTTAACTTTGAATAATTCCTGTCCCTGTAGCTCAATTCGGCCAGATCCGCAAATGCCTCGGCCAGGGGGATCGAATAATTCCGCGTATTCTCTTCAATTTCCGTTATCCGGTTTTTAACTTCAAAATAAGAATAACCTGAAACGATTGCAGCAGAGAGAATAAGCATAAAAAGAAAAATTAAAAAAAATATCCCAACAGGTATAATATTTCTTTTTCTATAATCTTTCATTAAAGTAAACTAAGAGTTTTTTTATGATTAATTTATCATTGATTCTTAAACTGATTTTGCTTTCTGATACTTATTATTACCCGGAAATCCATAAAAAAACAAGATTAATTATTAACACCCTTACCCGGAGTATATTTAACAGTATTTCCGTGCAAACAAAGAAAGCCAGGATAATTGCAGAATCCTTTTATATATTTTCGGCAAATTACACCTGAAAACATTTTAAAAAAAGGACAGACGCGGTAAGATACAAAACAATAAAACACATCTCCGGCAATATATCATTTCATAGTAAGGTATTCAGCAACCCTTGATACGACATTCTCCACAGTAAACCCGAATTTTTCCGCCAATACTTTGTAAGGGGCAGACGCGCCAAAATTCTCGACTGTAATAAATAGAGAATTCTCACCTGCGTATTTTTGCCAACCCATACTTAATCCAAGCTCAATGACTGCTCTTTTCTTAACAGTAGCAGGAAGTATAGCTTTCTTATATTCATCAGGCTGCTTATCAAAAAGCTCCCACGACGGAAAGGATATCACCCTTGCTTTAATCCCTCTCTTGCCGAGTTCCAGTGCTGCCTCAATCGAAAGATGGACCTCGGACCCGCTTGCCAGTAACAAAATATCCGGCTCTGCTTCCGGATCATAAATACAATATGCACCCTTATGCAGATTCTTTGCTCCTTCTTTTACATCCTTTTTAATTACCGGGATATCCTGGCGCGTAAGAATGATAGCCGTAGGGCCATTTCTTTTCTCAATAGCTGCGAGCCATGCTTCTGCAGTTTCCTCCGCATCCGCCGGTCTTATAACTGCCAGGTTCGGTATTGCCCTTATAGTTGCAAGATGCTCTACAGGCTGATGAGTTGGACCGTCTTCGCCGACAAAAATAGAATCATGCGTAAACAGGAATATTGAATTAAGACCGCTTATAGCGGAAAGCCTTACAGGCGGCCTCATATAATCAAGAAAAACAAAAAACGTTGCAGAATACGGAATAAAACCTCCGTAATACGCGATACCGTTCTGTATTGCGCCCATGGAATGTTCCCTGATCCCGAAATGCAGATTCCTGCCCAGCCTGTTTTTCCCTGATTCACTGAATCCCTTTGCAAAAGATTTATTACTTGGCGACAGGTCTGCTGAACCTCCGACTATGTTAAACAATTCCTTAAAAAGCGTTTCAAGAACCTTTCCGCTTGCGCTTCTTGTAGCTATTTTCTTTTCAGGATCAAAAGCGGGCATTTTACTCCTTAAAGTTTCAATGTCCGGAGACCTGAAAAAGCTGTCCCATTTTGTTTTCAAATCCCCTGTGATTGTTTTCCTGAAATCGTTATTCCAGTTATTATATACATTTTCAAGATCGCTTCTTCTTTTTGAAAAAAGATCATATACCTTTGATGATATTTTGAAAGGCTCTTCCGATTCACAGCATATGTTCCTCTTTGTCTCTAAAACAGCTTCCTCCCCAAGCGGAGATCCGTGTGTCGACTCAGACCCTTCTTTAGACAAACAGCCCTTTGCTATTATTGTCCTTGCAATTATAATAGAAGGCCTGGCTGTCTCCTTTTGCGCGTTTAAAACAGCCTGCTCAATCTCGTCAAAATTATGGCCGTCGATCTTCTGCACATGCCAGTTATAAGCGCCGAATCTCTGCTGTACATCTTCCGAAAAAGCAAGTTCAGTACTTCCTTCAATTGTGATCCTGTTATCATCATAAATAAAAATAATATTCCCAAGTCCCAAATGCCCCGCAAGGGAAGCAGCTTCCGAGGTAACCCCTTCCATAAGGTCCCCATCGCTTACAATCGCGTAAATAAAGTGATCGATGATCTTATTCCCATGATTATTGAATTCATCAGCTAACAGCCTTGACGCGATCGACATCCCTACGGCATTTGCAAATCCCTGGCCAAGAGGACCTGTCGTCGTTTCCACTCCCGGGGTACAGCCAAATTCCGGGTGCCCCGGCGTAATACTTCCCCACTGGCGGAATTCTTTTATATCATCAAGGGATATCTTATAACCGGCTAGGTGAAGCGCAGAATAAAGCAGCATTGACCCGTGGCCTGCCGACAGCACGAACCTGTCACGATTGACCCATCCTGTATCAGACGGATAATATTTTAAAATCTTACCCCACAAGACCGCGGCAATATCCGCGCACCCTAACGGCATTCCCGGATGCCCTGAGTTCGCTTTTTGCACAGCGTCCATGGAAAGAACCCTGATAGAGTTTGCAATTAATTTAAGATCTTCTTTTTTCATATTATTCTTTTTTCCGGATGTTTTATTACGCCTGAAACTTAAAGGCAGGATTATATATTTTTTTATACTTATTTAAACCGGCTTTTCATTCCGGTATTGTAATAATTACAGAATATTTTATCTGATTTAAAAAAACGCAAAGCGACATTGACATTACCGCAAACTGTGCAGACAGAATTATCAATATTACAGCAGGAAATTTATCAAAATTATACTAATTTATTAGTACACCAGTAAATCACACATTAAGAGCCGGGTAAGCCTGCCATTTATTTCATATCTGATAATATCACGAGCCCGTCAACCGCGACCGGATTCCCGTCGGAAATAATCAGAGGATTAATATCAATCTCTGCAATCTCATCATACTTCAACCCGAGATTACCAACCCCGATAAGCGCGTTTATCAGTACCTGTTTATTCACAGGCGGGCTGTTCCTGAACTCTTCCAGCAGCTTGTGAGTCCTGATCTCACTGATCATTTCCTCGGCATCGCTTTCCGTAAGAGGCGCGATCCTGAAGCTGACATCCTTCAAAACCTCTGCAAAAATCCCACCCAGACCGAACATAACGCACGGCCCGAACTGCGGGTCCCTGGTCAGGCCAATAATAAACTCCCTTTCTCCGCTTATCATCTCCTGCACAAGAACGCCTTCAATATCAGCTCCCTTGTTCACTATATCATCATAAGCAGCGAAGAGATCCCCTTCATCCATAATGTTTAATTTCACCAGGCCCATCTCCGTCTTGTGCGTTACATTATGCCCGGAGCCTTTTAACGCTACAGGGTAGCCTAACTCACCGGTAAATCTCAATGCTTCTTCGCGCGAAAAAGCAAGTTTCTCTCTTGTAACAGGCACGCCTGCATCATACAGAATCCTCTTGGAATCATATTCGGATAAAGCCCTATGCCCATCTTTTATAGCTTTTGATATTATTTCATTCATTAATATACCAGAATCGGATAACTTTACAGCCTGAGCTGCTTTATAATAATAATTTCCATAACCTGACAAACTTTTTCTGCATAAAAAACAGAAATTATAATTAAATCAAATACGACCATCTTCGGGTCAGAGTCGCTTCCCCTACGGTTCAGAGTCGTGTTGACGACCGTTAAAATCCCCGGCCCCAACCGTTGAGGGTGGCGGGCGCGCCCGGTTAAA
>CAZVYR010000074.1:0-13726 GCA_964631555.1 uncultured Leptospirales bacterium | reverse complement strand
TGATCAGTCTGTTGTCTGTTATTTCATTGAAAAAAGCGTCAACTTCAGCCCTGCAGCTCTGGGCTCTCCGGGATGATCTGGCAAACACACTGGTTTTATAGCCGTGCCCGGCTGTAAGGACAGCCATACTGGAAGCCATCATGCCGGTTCCAATAATACCAATGTGCTTTACTGAATCCATTTTCATTGCCTGTCTCCTTCTTTTAACATAATGCCTAATAAAAGTCTCGTTTTTATAAAACAACTAATTTAGTACAAATATTCCCCCGGAGAACTGAATAACATGGAACAGTACTATTCTGCGTTTCAGATGTCATTTTAGGCGTCCGGTAACTGTTATCGCTCATCCCGGCTGTTACTCTGAATCATAAAAGCAGAATAATACAGATTCAACTCCAAATGCAGAAACTAATCCCACATATCGTCGTTCCTATCAGTTTACGAACAATAAATGATAGCTTTTGATGCCAGAATTGTTGTTTGAGCAGATCGTCAATTTCCGTATACGCCGTACACTTCCTGATTATATCGATCAATTTCATCGCTGACTATCCCGTCGACGTGGGGGAAAATAGTACCAGGGCCGCCATAGGTCATACAAGGGATAAATCCGCCGCCGGGGCCATATGTTGAACAGGCACGCCGTACCTCGGTTCTGATCTCGTCCTCAGTCGAATCTTTGCGGTCCACGATCGCTGCATCGATTCCGCCCATAAGAACCATGCGGCCTTTGAGCTGATTCTGGAGTTTCACGATGTCATTCTGAGGCAGAACCCCCTGCCAGATGTCGACGCCAAGTTCCACCATATCCTCAACTATGGGTTCCATGAAGGAATCAGCGTGGTGCATGACGATAACACCATGCTCTTTGGCATAGCCGTAGATTTTAACGTACTGCGACTTAATCATTTCACGCCATATCTCCGGGCTCATGAACATACTATTCTTGCTTCCCCAGTCATCGTGGGAGAGAATGATATCAGGTTTCAGGTTATCCACCAGAAGCTTCATATAAGTGAAGCGATACTCACCGACAACATCGATGAAACCCAACATCGCCTCAGGCTCCTCCAGCATATTCATCAGTGTGTTCTCGAAGCCCATTAGAAAATGCAACTGCTCAAATACGCCTGTACCCATAAATCCCATGACGAGCTTTTCATCGCCGTCGACAGCAGCTGCTGCGCGGAACGATTCTTCCCAGGCGCCTGGGTCATTTGCCGCCGCGGCAAGGTCGGGAACCTTCAGTTCCCGGTATTTAGTTATGTCCTTCAGTACCTTGTTTTCTGCAGTTATGTGCGGCATGGCTGCGTGCTGATCTTCAGGCCAGGCGATCTCTGTACCCCAGACATCTTTTGTAGTCTTACCGCGGATGCGGTTTCCGCGGACGAATTTGTACACAGGATCAGTCATGATCAGAACGAACGGCTGGTATTGATTAACAAGTCTGTCAGCTTTTCCGTTCCGCTTTAAAGTCTCCAGTAGATTTTGTTTTAGTGTTAGCATGTTGTTACTCCTAATATTTTTCTCTGTTTCGGACTTAAAGCTTAAAAGTCACACATTATCATTCTTATTAAATCAAACCTTTGTGTTGTCTCATACTCCAGGTAGTTATTATGAAAATAATTTATGCTCTGACGTTTTTATTTTTTGACTTGTTTTGAATATTTCATCAGGTTTGATGAAATTCATTTTTCTAGATGAGGCATCAATTGATCCATTTAAATGTTATCCGAGCATCTTTTCTTAGGTATGTTGTGTTTTATTTCTTTTTTAAAGAATTATCACTTGATTACTGATCAAGGAAAAACCCTTCAATTTCTTCAGGATCCAATTGATTAGACGTATAGCCGCAGCCTTTGATAATGATGGTTTCCAACTTGCCGTCTGCTATGCACAATAGAGGCTCTTCAGGATATTGTACCACAAAAGTTCTGCCGTTGACTTTGAGTTTTCGACCAACAACTTCCAATTTATCCGTATCTTTTAATTTCATATTATATCTTAATGTAATTTACTAAACCAATTAGTACATCATGTTAATTGCAGCAGAAAAAGCACGAGCCGCATCAGTTTGCATGTGATGCCAGGAGGTTGTAATTGATTTATTAAATTCTATAATGAATTGCAAGGTATTTTTTTTACTAAAAATATAATTTCTTTTTGTACAAAATAATGCTCATTTTTAATAAATAAAATGTTGACCTAATTTGATATCAAAATGTTTACCAACAGAGTGGTTCTGTTCCTGATATTTTGCAATTTTTAAGGGAAGAATTTATACTAGAGTGTTCGATCTTTTTATTTATATATTTATTTTTATTTTTTCACTGAGATTACTTCCTTATTTTTAAATAAAGCCCGTTTGTTAAAAATGTTTTGCGTAAATTGATTTAGTTCATCCCCTCGAGTTAAGGACCAGTTTGATTTTTTTGAATAACCGGGGAAATTGGGTTGACTTTCCTATAATCCCGCCTATCAATTATTCATATCAATTATTCCTATCAATTTACTTTTTGAAAACTTTCTATTGTTGCTCCTGTCAATTTAAATAAACAATGATTTTAACCATATTAATTGCACTCCTGCCTGTCCCGATTTTCTACATTATATATTTCCGGCATTTCATTAATTATTACCGCTCGGAAAAAAGAAAATCCGCGTATCTCAAACATCTTGAAGCATTCCTTTCAGGAATTGCGATTGCACTGGCCATTGTACTGGCATCATCATATATAGAAAATTTCTTTCAGTCTAAATCAATATTCCTTGAAGGATTTATTAAAGCAGCCTTAATTGAAAAAATCGGGGCATTTATTATTATTTATATTATTCAAAGGCATTATCCTGCATTTAATATTCTTGAAGCTATAATATCCGGAATACTTTTCGGTACAGGTTTTTCTATGGTCGAAAACATCCTATATGCCCTGAATTTCGGCAATTCAGTAATTATAGTAAGAATACTTTTTTCAGTACCTTTGCACTTAACAACCTGCGGATTATTAGGTTATTTTGTAGGAATTTCAAATTTAAGTTCTACTATACTTTATCGCATATTGAATATTTTAAAAGCATTAACCCTCCCGTTTATTTTGCACGGATTGTACGATGTTTTCCTTTTAAAAGGTGGTGCTTTTTCCTATCTGATAGGGCCTATGGTAATTATAATAACCGGCATACTTGAGCTGTATATATCATGGTCAAAAATCGTCCCTTCACGCGAGATGCTGGCTCTGCAAAAATTACGCTTCGAAGACTGGAAGTTAAAATACAGGCAGCCGCGTTTTGAAAGATGGATTCTCAATTCAATGGGAACATCATCAACCGTTTATGTACCTTTTTTTTCGGCCCACCGCGGAAAGCTGCTGTGGATGCTGGTCATTGCATTTTTTGCCCTTGGTGGAATACTCTTTCCCTTCAGGCAAGATATCGCCGGATTGATAGGCAATATTAAGGGAGAAGAGCAGATATTGATCGCATCAATATACCCGGTATCAATCGGATTTATTTTATCTATAGTAGGCAGCGTCAATTCAAAATTTTTCACGAGCAGCGTTGTAAGCCTCCCTGTCATATTTAACGTTGTCGTGCATCACAAAAAAAGTGAACAATATTTTATTACTTTTGATATAACTCACACGAATTGTTTTTTAACGACTTTTGAATCATTAATACTCGAAAATGAGGCAAGCGTGTATTTTGAAATACCAGGCTTCAAATCTCCTGAAGTAAACTTTAAGATTCTATGGCAAAATCACCACGATAAACAGAATGAGCCCACAGGTACAATGATAGAATTTTTGAACCCTGATCTTAAGTTCTATATTTTTTTATTAAGATATTATATTTTCAGATTAAGAAAGGGGATCGTCTTTAATTTAAAGCTCCCGGGTTTTCAGAGTATTCGAAGACTTTTTATGCAGCCTTCCACTGTGATGCAGAAGGAAGTAAAATATCAACCTGGTACAAAAGTATTCAGGCAGGGTGATGAAGTAAATACATTTTACTATATCAAGAAAGGGAAGGTTGATTTCTACAAGGAACTCGCGTCCGGAGATAGAATACTCCTGGATACTATGGGAGCCGGACAGATATTCAATGAGATGGCGCTTCTGGGCGACAAACAAAGGTCTGTAACAGTCGAGTGCCGGACGCTTTGTGTGTTAGCCGAAGCCGATGCGGATAACCTGGAAGCCCTTATACGGAATAACCCCGACTTTGCCTGCGCCCTGGTCGAGAAGCTTGCACAGCGGGCCGATCAGACGCAAAATTATCTTACGCAGACGATCGAATATCTTCAGAATCTTGTTGAGATGAGTTCCAGAAAAGCGAAAAACGTTTCCATGCTTTTCGCGATGGCGCTCGGAAAAATGCGGAAGGATAAATATTTTGAAATTGAACTTAATATGGATGATGTTTGCAGGACTTTTAAACTCGAACCTCATGAAATTATGGAATACATAAATTCATCATTATCTTTTAAAGAAAAGAATGATAATATAATTGATTCTGCGAAAGTAAATAAACTGGAGAAGGCATTATCTTCCATCCAGGTGAACCTTACATATAAAAATGAGAAGCCTGTAATAAGCTTCTCATTAAAAAATAAAATATAAATAGCAAAGGCGGCGATAATTATCGTCGCCTTTACGTTAACTTGAATCCTTAATTAAGTTACCTTTTTACGGGTAATTCAACTCGCTGCACCGGCACGTTTCCTGTTATATGTGTAAAGGCCGGCAAGTACTATTACAATAAACGCTAAAACGACTACTATATATGGTATGTTGTGCTTTGCCACGGACAGCAGATATGCCGTAAATCCAGTCCCCGCAGTATCTACAAAATTCTGATAATTTGCTGCTGCTTCGGAGTCGGATAACGGGCGGTTTAATATTTTCACACTGTCTATTATCCCGTTAAATCCAAGATCGCCCCATGGAGTATAACCATCAAACACATGATTCATCTGTGCCCCGATTACAAGACCTCCGTCGCTGTCTTTCACTTCCCCGACATCGGTTTCAATAGATGCATCCTTGTTGCCGTTTATATACAGAGCAAGATGAGAGGTATCCCATGTCACGATTAAATGATACCATGTGCCTGTATTAAGCTTTGTGCTGCTGTCAACAAATGTAAAATTATCAGCATCCTGGGTTGTATTGTGCACTAAGAACCGCAGTGTTCCGTCCGTACCGTTTACGCCCCAGAATTGAAAACTGTATGTCTCGTCGCTGAAATCGTTGAGTACACCCTTATGTACAATTCCCGCGTACGGGCGATGCGTGATCGCGTTCAGCACAACCTCGATGGTGCCGCCGTTCGCGAGGGTAAGAGCGTCGCTGTCCGTAATGTATATATAGTCCGATAATCCGTCAAACTGAAGGGCGTTGCCGGTTACACCCGGAACTTCAGTCGTACCCTGAACCGTATAGCTTCCGTCGGTTCCATATTCAAAATTCCATAACCCGGTAATCTCCTCTGAATTGACCGCTGTTATAGTGTAATCGCGGGTCGTTCCGTTGTCGGCGGCTACAGTATATATAACAGGATTTGAATAGTCGTTCACAGTGGCGCCGCTTATCTGTACAACGTTATCGATTTTTACTGAAACACCTGTAGTCGCGAAGGTGGCAATGAGATTAGACAGATTTTTCGATGATGAAAACTGAATATTGATGGCATGGGACTGCTCGTCAATTGTGCCCGTTTCGCCGTCGAGGGAAAATGAGGTTATTGCTTTCGCGTCGCTTTTGGCCACTGATACTGTAACATTATAATCTTTGACTGACCCATTTTCAGCAGTTACGTGATATATTTTTGAATCAGTAAAATCGTTATGAGTAACACCGCTTTCTTGTATATCGCCGTCTATTGTCACTGATTTGCCTTCAGTCACGTAATACGCAACAAGATCGGCCGGATTAGAACCGAAAGGTAATACAATCTGAATGTCGGTATCGCTAAAAATGCCCGTTATATCCGTATCGAGCGATGGATTATCGGCTTTTCTGAAACCAAAATACGTGATCTCGTTCCATGGAGCTTTTTCCACGATAACGGTTACCGTATACATCCTGCTTGTGTCGTCGTACGCATTAACAGTATAGACAACCGGGTTTGAAAAATCATTTTGAGTCACCCCGGTAAACTGCTCAGTATCAGTAACCGTGATCGATTTCCCAATAACGGTAAATACAGCTTTAAGAGCTGTAACATCCGAACGCGGGGGAAGAACAACGCTTATAGTCCCGGCATTATCATCTATTATTCCAGGTACCCCGTTTATTGAATATGACACAATCTTCTTTTCCGTACCTGGAGCCTTGGTTACTGTAACAGTATAGTTATGTTTGGTACCATCATCGGCGGAAAGATTGTATATAACAGGATTCGTAAAGTCATTCACTGTAATCCCGCTTTGCTGGTTTACTCCATTAACTTCTATGCCGTTACTATTGGCTACAAATTCGGCAATAAGTGCTTTAACATTTGTCCCGTACGGTACTTCTAATTTAATGGAATTATCTTTTATCTGGCCGATAGCATCTGTTTTAATTCCAAGGGCATTATTTTTCGCAGTGGTAAAACTGAACGCAATGATTTCGTTATTTGTCCCGGCATATCTCGGAGACTTGGAGCCTGATGAACTCCCTCCGCAATTTAACATCATTGGAAGGACTGCAGCGCACACGAATACTAAATATATTTTTTTCATATTTTTTCACTCCAAAAAATAATTAAAAATCCGGCTGACTTTTTTTAATTAACAGGATACGAAAAATAAAATATTAATATTAAAAAACCGCCTTTATAAATTATATATTTTAGTTTTAAAAGTCAATATAGACAATTAAAAAAAATATTCCCATGAATCCGCATGATTCTGATTCTGACTCTAAAACAGATGATTCTGACCACCAATTTTAAAATCAGCACAAAAACAACAAGCTTGGGAAAATACAAAGTGATCAGAAGCTGAAAAACTATCTTTTATATATTAACCATACACTCAAAACATGAATTCATGAAACACGAACAGATGCCAATGTCTATATTAAGCCACAGTCATTGCCTCTGTTCCTTTTCAAACCTTTCTTTTACCTTCTTCGTCGCCCTCGACCATGCTGTCATGGCCGTATTCAGCTTAATACCGAGAAACCCGCAAATTTCATCATAGCTCATTCCCTCAGCCCTGAATAGTAATATCTCCCTGTCTCTCTCGCAAAGGCCTTCCATCGCCTTTTCAAGAATAGCGATCTCAGGATCAACGTCAGCCTCTTCAACAAAGACATCCTCATCATCGACAGCGTATTCCCCGTCATCAGTAGCAAAGTCAGGATTAAGATCAAAAACATAAGTAGGCCATAAAAGAACAATAGCATCATCCGTCTTCTTTCTCCTGTAATGATCGATGAGAAAATTATCAGTGATCTTCATTACCCATGCAGACATCTTTGCCTTTGCCGGGTCATACCTCCCAATAACAATAACCATCTTGATGAGTATCTCATTAAGAAGATCAGTTGCCTCCTGTTCACACTCGCTGAATTTAAAACAATGATTATAAATAAGTCCGCTGTACCTGTCCGCTTTGTACTAATAATTTTATTATTATAATTAAATATATTTTTAATATTAACCCTCTCACCCTCTTATACGCAGAGACCTTACAAAAATAAAAGCAAAAAACTTATTTTGCCGAACTTTTTTAAAAAAAATTTAAAAAAATTCAAAAACATATAAATTTGTATAATAATTCACAAAGCAAATCTAACCGCTTCAAATCCGCTTCAAATTCTAACTTTCAATAATTATGTCTCACACTTTTATTAAAAAAATTTTTAAAAAAAACCACCGCCATGACAAGGTACAATCCAAAAGTCCCTCTCAGGAGGATTTAGGGGGAGGGGATTCGAATAAAAAATTTTCTAATTATTTTTTTAAAAATTTTTTATTTTTCCCGGAAATTAAAAAAACACGCCGGTTCAGTGTAAGCCTCCTGCGTATAAGAGGGTGAGAGGGAATAAAAAGTTTCAGGAGTAGAGATCAGATACCCTCGCCCGCGCTTGCGTGGTATGAAGGTTTGCCATTCGATGAATGGCGTGGCCGAGCGCAGCAACATAGAGATGCACATAAGCACGGCATGCAGTGCTTATGTTGACAAACTTAGCGGCATAGAGTGTTCCCCTGCCAAGGTGGGAGTTCTCCCATTACAGGGGAGGCTGTGCAGCAGCCGAGGGGGTTCTTTTCCCATAGGGAACAGGCATCGTCCTGTTCCAGGCTAACGGTCTGCCTCAGACCGATGCCTGTTCCCTACGATACGTTCTTTGAAAACTGAAACAAACAATCAAGACCTTCCAATTCCCCCTTCTCCTTTCGGGAGAATGGGGGTGCGCCATGTATAGCATGGCGAAGGGGGATGAGGTTCCTACAAAACAAACCAGCCTGTTAAAATAACAGGCTCAGGAAAGCAATAACTTACATCGTATTAATTGCGTATAACGTGAGGCATCCCGCTTCACGTTATAAATCAATACGAATTAAATTTACGAATAAGACTATTTTACAACAGGGACTTTAACCAGGCTAATTCGGCTTTAAGATGCTGTTCTATATAGCTGAGATACAGACTCTCATTACCCTTTATCATTGAGAGTTTTTCCTTAACAATCTGCATTCTCTCGTCAATAGAGTCATGATCAAGCTCATCAAGAACCATAAGAGTCAAATCGGCGTCAAAAAAGACGTCTTTATCGCTGAAATATTTTTTAGATGCTTTTTTTAAGTGTTTTTTTCCTTCAGGTGTGATCTTATAGATATGTTTCTCAGGATTCCCTCCGTCCCTTGTAGAGCCGGTTTTCTTTATCCAGCCATTATCAGTACTCTTTTTTAACGCATGATATATTGAACCGAACTTAATATTTGTATTCTTTACAGTAAGTTTTTTCAGTTGTTTCATTATATCATAACCGCTTTGCACATTATTTTCTATCAGTCCCAGTATAACTAAATCAGTCTTCATCTTAAGATTCTCCTTTGAGTATAAATTTTCCCTTTGTATGCATCAAATAAACCATGAAATATTAAGTGAATAACTGTCAAGAATAATATAAATTGCATATTTAATCACTCTATTCTTCAAATACTTCTTATTTACAGAAACAATATAAAGAAAAATATAGATTTAATTTATTATAATAAAATGTATAATAATATATCGCAAAAAGCAAGAAAAAAAGCATAACTGTCAAGCATTTAACCGGTTTTTTTTTATTTTAATAAATCTGTTCAATTTTAGTAATTTGAATCAGGAAATACTGCAATAAATTTAATATTATCCATTTCATGCTTGAATAAACATATACATTTCATAAAAAGAAGTAAAATACTGGAGATAAAATAAATTTTTAATGAAAAAATGAAATAATTGATTTATAATTGCGCTTAATATTGTTCCCTGAAATTTAATTACAAAAAAGATCATAATTAATTATCCTGAGATCGCTTTAAATTACTTAAAATACTTTATTTTCCGGAGTGAAAAATGAATCCGACATTACTGGTATTAGCCGCAGGTCTGGGAAGCAGGTACGGCGGTCTTAAGCAGATTGTTCCTGTAGGAAAGAACGGAGAAACAATCATAGATTTTTCAATATATGACGCAGTCAAATCAGGTTTTGACAGGGTTGTCTTTGTAATTCGCAAAGATATCGAAAAAGATTTCAGAGAAATAATAGGCAAAAAATATGAAAAAAAAATCAATACAGGCTATGTATTCCAGGAGCTTGAATATTTGCCTGAAGGTTTCAAAGTTCCTGAGAATAGAATAAAACCATGGGGAACAGGCCATGCCATATTATGTGCAGGTTCATCAATAGATACTCCATTTGCCGTTATAAACGGAGATGACTTTTACGGCAGAAACTCTTTTGAAACTTTAGCGGAATATTTAAATACACAGGATGCCGGATCTGATGAATACGCCATTGTGGCATATATACTGAAAAATACACTATCAGAACACGGATATGTCTCGCGCGGAGTTTGCAGTGTGGATGACCGGAATTACCTTAAAGATATTATCGAATATAGTAAAATAAAAAAATCAGGAGAAAAAGTATTTGCCGGTGACGAAACTGATAACATGACGGAATTCAACGGCAGCGAGTATGTTTCCATGAACCTGTTTGGTTTTACTCCCGGTATATTTGGGCATCTTGAAAGACAATTTCGTGACTTTCTGCATGCAAATCAGAATAATATAAAAGCCGAGTTATATATTCCTACAGTCGTCAATAACCTAATAAAAACCAGCCTGGCCAGAGTCAAAGTATTACATTCAGGCAGCTCATGGCTAGGCATAACTTACCAGGAAGATAAAGAATATGTAACAAAAACTATACAGGGAATGATTAATGCAGATGAATACCCGGAAAAATTGTGGGAATGATGAAATATCAATAAGTATGCCGGAAGTTGTTTTAAATGGCCGGTTATTTATTTAAAATAATCATCAGCTTTTTTCTTTTAAATCATAATTTCAAATCAATCAAAGGGGCAAAACTGTGAAGAAATATTTAGATTCATTTTTAAAAGCGTATGATAACCTTGATTATTTATCCAGAGTACGTGCGAGACTGCTTGTTATTTTTATTCATATTATGCTGATACTTGTAACAATTTTACAATTCAGCATGCTGTTTGCCGGTATGGAGGACTTTTTAAAAACACTTGCAGTAATACCGGTTCTTTTTTTAGGTTTTCTGATTGGTCTCTTTCTGCTGAAAAGAGGCAGGTATCTGCCTGCAGCCAATATCGTAATCTTATCCGCTGCAGTTACTGTTACAGCAGGATTGCTGAGAGAGCCTTTTTTTAGTGCTGATGTCGCCTATTCAAGCTATATCTTTTTTATTTATCCCATACTAAGCATGTGTATTATTTTCAGTAATATTGTATTTTTAACAATACTGACTTCACTGTTCCTGATTGTTGATATCGCAGTGTTCATAATTTTGAAAATTATCCTTCAATATCCGAATATTAAACAAATTACCATAGCATTTACAGATAGTTTTTTCTCGCTGATATTTATATATTTTATCTTCTTATTAACCTCAAAAATTTTTACAAAAAGCGTTGAACTATCAAATAACGAATCTCAAAAAAACCTTAACCACAGAACATTTATCCAGACTCTGCTGGATAATTTAACAGAAAGAATTTTTAAAACCATGAATGCCATGTCGAATAAAAGCAAGATGGTATCCGATAATACGCAAAATCAAACCGCGTCTATTGAAGAAATGACTGCATCAATCGAGGAAATTTCCGCAGGAATAGATAATATTGCCAGCAACGCAAGCAATCAAAATCAGAATATGAATTCCATGGGTGACACAATTAATGATTTCTCCGAATTGACAAAAGACATGGACAATTATATGAATGAGTTCATGTTAACCACTGATGAAATATCCATCAAAGCGGAAGCAAGCAAAGAATCACTTACTTTAATGGGGCAGAATATTGAAACAATTAAGGAAAGCTCACAGGAGATGATAAACATTGTCAGCATCATCAATGATATCTCCGATAAAATAAACCTGCTTTCTTTAAACGCTGCAATCGAAGCCGCAAGGGCAGGGGAAGCGGGGAGGGGCTTTGCAGTAGTTTCCGATGAAATATCAAAGCTTGCTGACGTAACTTCAAGCAGCATAAAAAACATCGAATTATTGATTAAAAAGAGTGAAGATGAAATTGAAAAAGGAATATCAGGCATCAGCGAAACAATAAACACAATTCTTGTTATAATTGACGGAGTCAATTCCATCAATGAAAAGATAAACAAACTGGCGGAATACAAAGAAAAACAGCTTAATATCAATAACGCAGTAAACAATGAAACAGAAAATTTAAAAATACTATCACAGGAAATTACAACTGCAGCCAATGAACAGAAAAAAGCTGTAAGTGAAATTCTGAATTCAATAACAGATATCAACGACCTGTCGCAGTCAAGCTCGATAGGTTCTGAAGATATATCCCAGGAATCACAAAAATTAGTTGAACAGATCGAAGACTTAAAGTCCAGTATTGAGAAATATCGTAAAAACGAATAAGAGGACATTGCTGAACATGTGTTAAGCAAGCAGGCATTTGTTGATATTAGTTATATTGAAATATCGCTTTCTCAGTCATCAATAGCCATTCTGAGAATATTCACCGGATGCAGCACTTTATAAGGAGTATTCATCTCAATCTGCAGCGCACATGTCTCACAATCAGTTATCACAATCTCAGGATTGGCATTATCTATTGATTTAAATAAACTTTCCCCGATATCCTGTGAGATTTTATAATATTCTTTTTTAAAACCATAAGTGCCTGCTATCCCGCAGCATTCGGAATGCAATATTATCAGATCAAGACCCGGGATACGTTTTAATATATCTATTGTATACAATACACCGCCTAATCTTTCAAGATGACAGGGAGAATGATACGCCGCCCTTACAGCAACCGGATTCAGACGGGGTATATTACCTTTATTAAACTGATCAAACAAAAATTTAGTCACATACTCAATATCATTCCGTATCTCGGAATTATCAAGGCCCAGTAAATTAGAATATTCATTCTTCAGCGCATACGTACAACTGGAAGAAGTTGATATAATTCTAGTCTTTGATTCTAGCTCAGTCTTTCTTTTGGATAATTTCTCAATATTATAAAGCGCATTCTTTTTGGCCTTTAAGATGTATCCGTTTGCGATTAAAGGAACTCCGCAGCATTTCTCTTTGGTTATATTAACCCCGATACCAATCTTATTAAGGATTTTTATTAAATCTTTTCCAATTGAATGATTATTATAATTAACAAAACAACCGTGAAAATATGTAAGCTGTTCTTCGAATTGCTTTTGATAAGCAGATATATTTTTAAAATATTTCTGGAAAGTACTGCTCTCGTATTTCGGCAGATGTTTTTGAAACGGTATCTTTAAAAAGAGATCCATAAAAAACTTAAATATTGCTAAACCAGTGAAAAAATTAATAATTGTATTAAAAAAAGTCGCTAACTTACCAAGATAATCAGTCCTGCTTAAAAAGAAATCGCGTATTCTGAACCTGCTGCTTCGCAAATATTTCCATTTTGCTTCCTGAATTATATCGGCGATCTTTACATCAGAAGGGCAGGCGATTTCACATCTTTTGCAATTAGAACAAAACTTAAGTGAAGCATCAACAAGATCAGGGCTCTTAATTCGCATCCGTTCCGCATCCGGCCCCGAATGTTTCGGCCCCGGGAAAACAGAAACCTTTGCTACCGGACAATATATATTACATACTGTACACTTTAAACAATGATCAAAGCTTATATTTTGTAGTTTTATCATTTACTTTTTTAAACCGCTTCACGATTTGTTGTGCCGCATAATACCCTGTCGAAACCGCGACACCGCCTCCGGACCCTTCTTTTACCGGATCATATCCGGATAACACAGCACCTGTACAAAATAAATTTCGAATAACATTCAAGCTGCGGTCATAAGGATTAAGATATTTATTTGTTTTTATACCAAAGGATAAAAAAGAGTGACTTTCCGGTCCAAAAAAATTTATTGAGGCCCATTTGTTTCGTTTTCTCTTCCAGTTGAACTGAAGTCTGAAAATAGGTTCATACATTGTATTAAAACCACTGCGTAAACCGTCGCTGA
>CAZVYR010000073.1:11269-13783 GCA_964631555.1 uncultured Leptospirales bacterium | reverse complement strand
CCTGTTGAAGCAATCATAGTAGAAATTAAACCCGTAAGCTTTACACCGCTTTTTACACGATGGAATTGTTTGGCGCCATAATTAAATCCGACAATAGGCTGCATGCCCTGCGCGAGGCCGATCATTGGCATAAAGATTAAACTGAAAACCCTGTTAATGATGCCAAAAGCCGCTATCTCTACTTCACTGCCAAATGATTTAAGTGTATTGAATACAAGGGCCATGGTAAAACTCATTGCTCCTGCCATTGCCAGCGAGGAAGAACCCACAGCGAGTATCTCGCGTGCAATATTTCCCTTAAGGCGCATATATCTGATTCCCATGGGTATTTCGCTTTTACCTGTGAGAAAATAAATAAAAAGAAAGGTACATGATATTGAGATACTGATAGCCGTAGCAATAGCTGCGCCTTGTATTCCCATATCCAGAGCAAAAATAAATATTGGATCAAGAATTATGTTAAGACCTGCGCCGATAAACATTGCAGTCATGGCAATCTTCGCATTGCCTTCAGACCTGGCAGCGTCATTGCCAAGCATAGTCAGAGTTATAAAAGGTGCTGCAAGAAGAATAATCTGAAAATAATCAATTGCATAGGGAAGCAATGTATCGGTCGCGCCAAAAAAACGTAACAACGGGACCATGGCCAGTGTTCCTACAGTCATAACAGTTAGACCGATTATTCCTGCCAGGATGATCGCAGTTCCGAAAGTAAGGGCTGCACCTTCACGGTCGCCATGACCCATGCGGCGGGAAATGCGTGAAGCAGTGCCTATCCCTATAGTTTGACCAAATGCCATAATAAGCATCTGTATAGGGAAAGAAATCGCTATACTGCCGATCCCTATTGTTCCGACACCTTTTCCTACAAAAATAGTATCCACTACATTATACAATGCCTGTACCAGCATGCCCAAAATAGAAGGCAGCGATAATTTATACAGCAGCTTGCCTATTTTGTCGTTAGCAAGCATTTTGCTTCTTTTTCCGTTTTCCATTTAAATCAATATCCTTAATAAATTAATATAGTATATCATGTTAGTAAAAAAATCTGTGTTTAAGTATAATCTCCGGTATTATAATTTGCGGTTTATATTGATCAGAGTAGTAACAGTCTTATAAAATTGTTCGTGATCCCTGGCAGGAAGCTTCTCAAGATTCTTCTTGATATAACTTGCCATTTCCATGCGGAGAATATTCACTTTTTGCCATCCTGCTTCTGTTAATGAAATGTTCACTTTGCGACGGTCTTCAGGATCTCCATTTCTTACTACCAGTTCTTTTTTTATTAACTGGTCTATCACGGTAGTCAAACTGCCTTTTTCCAGACCGACAACACAATGAAGTTCTGTCATGCTCATTTTCTTTCTATCATAAATGATGAAGAGAGTGCGTGTCTGTGTGTGAGTAAGATGCATTTCCTTTTCTGAGGACTGAAATCCGCGCATTACTTTATTCATAATCTCGTGAGAAGTCCTCGGGAAATCCATGATAAGTTCCAGTTCTTTGCTTTTCATTTTTTTTGCCCGTTATTTTGCAAGAAAACTATTAGATGTAAAATATTTAGATATCTAACTATTCTTTCGTTTAATATATAACAATAAGTGTAAAACGGAAACAATAAATGAAAAAATAAATTAAAAAATCGCAAATTTATTGATTATATAACTATGTCCGCTATCTTTGGCTTTGATCTCACAGTGGTTTAATTTCGTCCAATTTTTGCAGGAATCCTGCAACTTGTGCAGAAAGCCTGCTGATTGCTGCAGGAAGCTTTAATATATTTCAGGATTAAATTATATACTTCGAGGAAGGAAAATGAAATTTACTGATATTTTACCGCTTGAAAAATGGCTTGAATTTGAGAAGGATCTTTACGAGAGATCGGGCCTCAATATTTCCGTATATGACAGTGAAGGTTCACTGGTTTCAGGTTATGAGGAATGGGCAAATAAGCTGTGTCCTGTTATTAAGAATGATGAGAAGGGGAAAGGAGGGATCTGCGTTAACGCGAATAACAATATCTCGCTGATGTCAAAGAAAACAAAAAGACCTGTAACAGAGGAATGCGACGCGGGCCTTCTGAAATTCACGGTACCTGTCTTTATTGGTGATGAATACCTGGGAGTGGTTACTGGATGCGGGTTGCTTCTTGAAGACGGTGAAGTTGATACTTTCCTGATCAATAAGATGACAGGGCTGGATGAGGATGAGTTAGGCAATCTGTCAGGGGATATTGAAGTTCTTACTGAGGAGAAGATTGATTCGCTGATTAATTATATTCAGGATGAGCTTGGCAGGCTGATTCCGGGTTATATTAGAGCATGAGCATATCTTTTTACAGATTATCTTATCATTAAATTCAGAAGCTATCTAAAAAATGCGGTATTAAATTTTTGGAGTAATACTTTTCTAAATAATGCCCGGATAATTAGTTCCTAAAGGAATCGGATTTTTTGATAGTTTCTGAATTTAGCGATTTCATTATAATTCCTTATATAAGCTGATCATTCT
>CAZVYR010000073.1:3780-11169 GCA_964631555.1 uncultured Leptospirales bacterium | reverse complement strand
ATAGTTTCTGAATTTAGCGATTTCATTATAATTCCTTATATAAGCTGATCATTCTGTCTACAAGGCTGCTGAAGTAGCTGATGGCGTCTTTTATGACTTCAGGGGATTCCATGTCTACGCCTGCAGTCAGAAGCTCATCGAGAGGGAAACTGCTGCCGCCCATTTTAAGAAATTCCAGATATCGCGATACTGCCTGTGCGTCTCCTTTGATCACTTTATCAGCAAGAGAAAGGGCTGCAGATATGCCTGTCGCGTATTTATATACGTAAAAAGGGGTATAGAAATGGGGTATTCTGAAGCATTCAAGGGCAAGTGCGTCGTCGATTATCATGCTGTTGCCGAAGTATGTTTTAAGAAGCTGTGAATATGCTCCGCTCAGGGATTCGTATGTGAGTGCCTGGCCGCTCTCTCCCATGGAATGTGTATTGAGCTCAAATTCAGCGAACATGGTCTGCCTGAAAAGGGTTGCCCTTATGTTATCGATCTCCCTGTTAACAATATATGCTTTCATTTTCGGCTGATTATCGTATATTTTCAGCAGGTAATTGCTGAGCAGGGTTTCGTTGAATGTTGAAGCCACTTCAGCTACGAAGATCGTGTACTGGTGATATACATAAGGCTGGTTTTGGCTTGAGTAATATGTATGCATTGAGTGGCCTGCTTCGTGGATCAGGGTATACAGGCTGTTTATGTTATTCTCCATATAATTCATCAATATGTAAGGCGGGGAGTCGTAACATCCTGATGAATATGCGCCGCTTCTTTTTCCTTTGTTTTCGTATTTGTCCACCCATTGCCCGGTCAGGCCTTTCTCAAGTGTTCCGGTGTATTCGCTGCCGAGGACTTCGAGCGCCTTAATGCATACTTTGACTGCTTCGTCGTAGGGCATATAAAAATCAATATCCTTCACAACAGGGACGTATGTGTCATAGAAATGAAGCTCGTCCAGGCCGAGAGCGGCTTTTCTGAATTCGAGGTATTTAAAAAGAGGAGAGAGATTGCTTTTTACTGTATTTATAAGATTATCGTAAACATTGTCCGGGATATTATCAGCGAACAGGGATGATTTTCTGCAGTCTGAATAATTTCTCGTATTGGCGAAAAACAGGTCTTTCTTTACGGAATAGGCAAGGGCTGTTGCTATTGAGTTCCTGTGGCTTTGATATGTTTTATAATACTGGAAGAAGGCGTTTTTTCTTATATTTCTGTCGGGATTTATGAGAAACGAGTTGAAATTGCCGTGGCTTAGCTCTATACTATTGCCTTTATCGTCTTTGATTGCGCCGAATGTGAGATCAGCGTTGTCGAGCATTGAGAAGAACTGTGACGGCGCGTCAGCCATTTCTCCGGATTTGGCGAGTATTTCCTCGATCTCTTTGTTCAGGGTATAGGGTTTGTAACGGATTATCTTTTCTATGTGGAACCGGAAATCTTTTAACCGCGCGTCGTTAAGATACTTATTGATGATCGCGGCCGGTATGGACTGGATTTCAGGTATTATAAAGCTTGTGAGGCCTGATATTTTTGTGTAAAGGCTCAGGGCTCTCTGGTGCATGGCTGTGTATTTCTGGTTTGATTTGTCTTCATCGCTTTTAAGGTGGGCGTATGTGTAGAGCCTGTCGAATTCTCTTGATATGGATAATTCCAGGTCAATAGCTTCCTTAAAGGTCTCTATGGAATCTGCGAGTTTTTCTTTGTAGTCGCTGATCTTATCAATTTGGGAAAAGAGTTTATTATACAGAACTTCCCATTCTTTTTCGTCATTAAGCAGAGGTGTCAGATCCCATTTGTCCTGTGACTGGATGTCGTTTCTTTGGGGTATCATCTTTTGTGTATTCATATATTTGCTTTTTCTCCTTATATATGATTTATTTATTTTATGAGCAGGTTCAGGGCAAGAAAAAAATGTAATAGCGGCTTTGAAGCGGCTTTGGAACGGAGCGGAAACGGAGTGGAAAATGCTTTGAGACGGAGAGGAAACGTAGCAGAAGCGGTTCTGAGACGGAGGGGAACCCTTCGACAAGCTCAGGGACCGGAAGCAAGTTCTAGGTTGACGGTTTCAGGATACAGGTTCAGGAATACATGAATTGTTATTGTAAGGGACTTTTAACCTGAGACCTGGAACATGGAACTTTCTTTATATATGTCATATATCCTGCATATGTTTTGTTTTCAGGGGAATGACGCTTAAATATATCGGTTATCTTCAATTAAATTGCTTGACTTCAAATTGCATTTTCAACAATTTGTTGATGCAATAAATAATATTTAACAGGAGATTATAAGTGGCAGAAATAACTAGTGATATGATTAAGGAACTTCGGGAGAGGACGCAGGTAGGTATGCTGGACTGCAAAAAGGCGCTGGTTGAATGCGAAGGCGAAATGGAAAAAGCCATTGATTATCTGAGAAAGAAGGGTATTGCCTCTGCAACCAAGAAAACCGGCAGGGAAACTAAAGAAGGCATTATCGCAACCTACATCCACAATAACTCCAAGCTTGGCGTAATGCTTGAATTGAACTGCGAAACCGACTTTGTGGCCAAGAATGAGGACTTCCAGAACCTGGCTAAAGAGCTTTGTATGCAGGTCGCTGCTACAATGCCGTCTCAGGTTAATCCTGAGGATGTTCCTGCAGAAGAGGTTGAACGCGAAAAGGAAATTTACAGGGAACAGCTTAAGGATTCCGGTAAGCCTGAGAATGTCGTTGAGAAGATCATAGAAGGCAAAATGAAGAAATTTTATTCTCAGACATGCCTGATGGAGCAGGAATATATTCGCGATCCCAAGGTGATCATAAAGGATCTGATTAAAGAGAAGATCGCCAAGTATGGTGAGAATATTTCGGTCAACAGGTTCGTCCGCTACCAGATAGGGATGTAATTCATATGCGCGATATTCCCGGTAACAGCCAGACGCGATACAAAAGGATTTTGTTAAAGCTGAGCGGCGAGGTGCTTGCGGGCGGCGAGAAAGCGGGTATTGATATTGAGAGTGTTAAAAGCATAGCCCGGGATATCCGTGAAGTATATAAACTCGGTATAGAGATCGCCCTTGTGATAGGGGGAGGTAATATATTCAGGGGAGTGGCAGGCAGTTCTTCGGGGATTGAAAGAACAACCGGGGATTATATGGGTATGCTTGCTACTGTTATTAATGCCCTGGCGTTCCAGGATGTGCTTGAGAATATGAGTGTGCCTGTCAGGGTCATGACCGCAATTGAAATGAAAGCAATTGCAGAGTTGTATTTGCGTAAAAGGGCGGTCAGACACCTTGAAAAGGGGAGGATTGTCATTTTTTCTGCGGGAACAGGCAGTCCTTTTTTTACTACTGATACAGCGGCAAGCCTTCGGGCTATCGAAATAGGCGCTGATATATTGATGAAGGCTACCAAGGTTGACGGCGTTTTTGATAAGGATCCTGAAAAAGAGAGCGGAGCCAGAAAGATCGATAGTCTTTCTTATCTTGATATTATTAAAAATAATTACAGGGTAATGGATTTAACAGCCATTTCGCTTTGCAGGGATAATAATTTGCCGATACAGGTTTTCAATCTTTTTGACAAAGGTTCCATGAAAAGGGCAGTAACAGGAGAAACTATCGGTACAATTATACGCAATGATTAGCAACTCACCCCGCACTGTAGGGCGGTACCGCCCACAGGGCGGGGACAAATCCTAAAGAAACAATAAAAAGCAATTAAAGAGACTGTTTATAAATTTGTTTCTCAGAAGAGAGGTATTATGATAGAGGATATTATTTCTGATGTTGAAGACAGAATGAAGAAAAGCGTGAAGAATCTTCAGAAGGAGTTTGCTTCCATTAGAACAGGCAGGGCAACTCCGTCAATATTTGATAATGTCAAAGTCGATGTTTATGATTCCCAGATGCCGCTGAACCAGGTTGCTGCTATTTCATGCCCTGAGCCGAGATTGATCGTTATTCAGCCCTGGGACAAGGATACTATTTCCGCGATAGAAAAATCAATTCTTAAATCCGATCTTTCGTTGAATCCCAGCAGTGACGGTAATCTTATCAGGATACAGATCCCGGATCTTACTGAGGAAAGAAGGAAGGAGTATGTAAAGCTGGCAAAGCAGAAAGCCGAGGATTGCAGGGTGGCTATCAGGAATATCAGAAGGGATGGGAATGATATGATAAAGGATCTTGAAAAGGCTAAGGATATATCGGAAGATGAATCGAAAACAGCAACAGCCAGGATCCAGAAGATTACCGACAAGCACATTGATGAGGTTCAGTCCGTAACGGATAATAAAGAAAAAGAAATATTGAATGTTTAGCCGGAATGAAGGATTATACCAGCCTAATAGATAAGAACAGAACCCCGAAGCATGTGGCGATCATTATGGACGGCAACAGGCGCTGGGCGGAAAAGCGGTCTCTGCCGAAGCTTGACGGCCATAAAATGGGAGCTGAAGTAATTGACTCAATTACTGACAGCGCGTATTCGCTGGGTATTGAAGTTCTGTCCCTGTATACATTCTCAATTGAGAACTGGGCAAGGCCGAAAGCGGAAATAGAAGGATTGTGGAAAATACTGGATTATTATCTGCAATCACAAAAAGATGCCCTGCTTGCCAAAGACGTGAAAATAAGGTTTTGCGGATTTAATAAATGGCTTCCGAAGAAATTACTTAATTCAATATTCGAAATAACCGAGTTAACCAGGAAAAATTCCAAGATAACTTTAAATATGTGCTTTAATTACGGGGGACGCCAGGATATAATAAACAGTGTCAATGAATGGCTGAAGCACAGGAAAACCGGTGAGGTGTTTTCCGAAAAGAAGATGGAGAAATATCTTCTGACCTCGGGGTTGCCTGAGGTTGACCTGATGATCCGAACCAGCGGTGAATACAGGATCAGCAATTTTCTTATCTGGCAGCTTGCTTATACTGAACTCGTTTTTATTGATGTTTTATGGCCCGATTTTAAGCCGGGCCACCTGGCAAAGGCGGTCTATGAATTTCAGAACAGGGAAAGGAGATACGGCGGATGGTAAATGATTTTAAAACCAGCTTTTTATACAGGATACTGACAGCGATAGTGGCTCTTCCGGTTTATCTTTTCGCAATAGGGACTGATTATTTTTATTCGTTTCCGGTTTTGATCGCTTCCCTGGTAATAACTCTCATGTCATTATATGAATTTTACAAGCTGAGCAATAAGGGAGATCAGGGCAGGCCCTTTGTCCTGTTCGGTATGACAGCCGGAGCTTTAGTGAATTTTGTTATGTATTATTTCGCGTTCGGATATTTCGGGAAGACCGGCTGTGTTTCGGCTTTTGACGCGAGATTGTTTTTTATGGCTGTATGCCTGTTTTTAGGTGTCGTATTGATAGCACAGCTTTTTTTCAGGCCGATAAAAGGGGGGATTTATTCTTTATCAGCAACTGTTTTCGGCGTTATTTATATAGTGTTTTTCTTTTCTCATATAATATTGATGAAAGCTTTACAAGATGGTTTTTTATACATACTTATTTTAAATATAGTAGTGATCCTCAATGATACAGCGGCTTATTTCGGAGGCAGCCTGTTTGGGAAGCATAAAATGAAGTTTCCGGTGTCTCCCAACAAATCATGGGAAGGTTATTTCTCGGGGTTAGTGATCAGCATTATTGCGATGGTCGTTACTAATGAAGTATTTGCTGCTTTTTTAAATAAAGCGCTCTTTTCTTTTACAGAGTCCCTTGTTCTGGGCGTATTGCTCAGTATATTCGGGAATTTAGGCGACCTTATCGAATCGGGAATAAAGAGAGACGCGTCCATAAAGGATTCGGGATCTTTGCTTCCGGGCCATGGGGGCATGTGGGACGTATTTGACGCCCTGATATTTACCATGCCGTTCTTTTATTATTACCTGGTACTCAAGGGAGTAAGTTAGGCGAATATAGATATAGAAGTTATGTCCTCTAAGGTTACAATCCTCGGTTCAACCGGCTCAATTGGAGTTTCCGCGTTAAGAGTATTACGAACATTCCGCTCTGATTTTGAAGTCTATGGGCTTTGCTGTAACAGCAACCTGCGATTATTTGAAGAACAATTATCCGAGTTCAGGCCGTCCATTGCCGCTGTTGCTTCTATAGATGCTGTTGAATCCGAAGAATATGCGAATCTCAGAAAGAAGTTCCCCGGGATAATTTTTCATGAAGGAGAGGACGGTGTTCTGGAACTTGTCAGCCATAAAGTCGATATTCTTGTTTCGTCGATAGTGGGGGCCGCGGGGCTGAATCCGACTATGCATTCTCTGCCGAATATTAAGCGGCTCGCGCTGGCCAATAAAGAGACCCTTGTAATGGCAGGGCAGATCCTTATCGAAAAGATCAGGGAATATAATGTTGAGCTGATACCGGTTGACAGCGAACACAGCGCAATTTTTTCTTTGCTGCGTAAGACCGGCAGATCGGATGTCGCAAGGATCATACTGACCGCATCCGGTGGGAGCATGAGGGAAAAAAGCATTGAGGAAATGAGAGTTATAAGTCCGGAAGAAGCATTGCTGCATCCTACATGGGAAATGGGCGATAAGATAACTATAGATTCGGCAACCCTGATGAATAAAGGACTTGAAGTTATTGAAGCGCATTATCTTTTTAATATGGATTATGATTCTATCAATGTGATCATTCACCCGGAGAGCATTATCCATTCAATGGTAGAAACTAATGATGGGGCTATATATGCTTATATGAGTGTGGCCGATATGGCGCATCCAATTTTAAATTCCTTGTTTTACCCGGAAATAGTAAAGAATCCCTTCGGGAGCCTTGATCTTGCCGGGATTGGGAAAATGGAATTTTATGATTATGATCCGGAGAGGTTCCCGGCGCTGGATTTGTGTTATTACGCGGGCAAACGCGGAGGATCTATGCCGGCAGTGCTGAATGCGGCAAATGAAGTGGCGGTAAACGCGTTCCTGGAGAAGAAAATATGTTTCACGGATATTGTAAAAATAGTTGAAAAGACCATGGAAAAACATGATATTAATAATAACCCGGATTTAAAGGATATATTCGGTTTTGATGAATGGGCGAGAAACGTTTCCGCCGGGATTATTCGGACATATAAATAAACAATATGATTTTCAGGTTAATTGTTTTTTTTGCTGACTTTTAACCAACTTTAAATTAAACCAAGGATAGAAAATGATAACATTAACGTATATTTTAGCAGCAGTTATTTTACTGGGGCTGTGTATTTTTATACATGAACTTGGCCATCTTCTCGGTGGTAAGATGGTCGGGATAAAAGCAAAGGTTTTTTCCATAGGTTATGGGAAAGGAATACTTAAAAAGAAGATCGGAGATACCACTTACCAGATAACTCCCATACCTTTCGGTATATCAAGACCGGAAATAATTTTTTTCAAC
>CAZVYR010000073.1:0-3770 GCA_964631555.1 uncultured Leptospirales bacterium | reverse complement strand
TCCGATACCTTTCGGTGGATATTGCCAGTTTTACGGCGAAGATCCGTCTGAGGAGAGAGAAGGTAAAGATTTTGAGTTTTTGTCGGCAAGCCCGTTAAGAAGAGTTGTTGTAGTAGTGATGGGGCCTCTCTTTAACCTGTTCTTCGGCATAGTTCTTTTCTTTATGATGAACCTTATAGGTTATACTACTGAGACAAACCGGATAATTATTCCTGAGGCTTTCAAGTCAGGCGAATATATTGCTCCTTCATATTCAGCAGGATTAAGGGACGGTGACAGGATAATTGCCATTAATAATAAGGAAGTCACTAATTTTTCCGAGATTCAGAGCAACGTTGTTTTCTCTGAGGGGAAAGCGATCAATGTCAAGGTCGAGAGGCAGGGGAAAATTCGGAATTTCACTGTTACCCCTGAGAAATATACTGCAAAAAGCTATTATACCATAGGAGTATTGCCTTATGGTAAAAGCATTTTACTGACCGGCACGTTAAAAGACGACGTTGCAAGCAAGGCCGGGATAGAGCAGTATGATGAGATAAAATCAATAAACGGGAAAGAAGTAACGACGCCCGGTGAATTTGTAAATATTATCAGGAACAGTCCCGGAAAAGAACTTGATTTCAGGATAAATAGGGCAGGAAAGGAAATAAATTTAACTGTAATACCCAGGTTAAAGGAAGTTCTGACTATCAACCAGTTTGAAGACGGCCATTTCAAAGGTGAGAAGTATGATATCTCGATCGACAAGATGGACATGGTCAGAAACGCGATAAAAAAGGGAAGATTAAAGATAAACAATATTACCATAACATCTTTTTCTCAGTTCAGAAATATTTTAAAAGAGAACCGGGATAAAGTGATCAGCCTTACAAACAGCGGAGGGACCTATTACGGTAAGATGAGCTACGATGAGTTTGGATTTATAGGCGTTGAAACAGCGATCTCTCCTGATATGATACAGGTAAATCATGGAATAGCCGGAAGCATGTGGAGAGCGGTAGTTGAGCCGTATTATTTCATTGTGATGAATATTAAAGGCATGGGTATGCTTTTTTCCGGCGAGCTTGATGTAAGGCAGAATTTATCAGGCCCTATAAGGATTGCGAAGATTGCCGGGGATGTGGCATATTACAAAGGTATCTCGGCGTTTATTTTGCTCATGGCCAAGATATCGATAATACTGATGGTAATGAACCTTCTTCCTATTCCTGTAGTTGACGGAAGCTTTATACTTTTCTTTTTAATCGAAGCAGTAAGAGGCAAGCCGATAAGCCAGAAGATCATGGAAAAGATACAGTTCGTTGGCGTTATTATGCTTATAGCAATCGGCATCTTTGTTGTATTTAATGATTTATCGTTTTTCCCGTTTTTTAAGAATCTGTTTAATTAATAGAGTTGTTGCAAAACTGGTTTTTCCCCGCCGCAGGCGGGGAAAAATCCGCAGCCTGAATCTATTTATCAAGCGCTGCAATAGCAGGAAGAGTTTTCCCCTCAAGAAGCTCGAGAAATGCCCCACCGCCTGTTGAAATGTAAGACATCTTGTCAGCAAGCCCGGAATTATTTATAGCCGTTATGCTGTCGCCTCCGCCAATGATGCTCAGACATCCGGAGTCGGCTATTGCCTTGGCGATTTCATTAGTCCCGCTGGCGAATGCGGGCATCTCAAAAGCGCCCATGGGGCCGTTCCATACTACTGTCTTTACACTTTTTATTAGTTTACTGAATATCTTAACAGATTCAGCTCCTATATCGAGGCCTATCATATCCGAAGGAATCTTGTCTATGCCGACTGTTTTCGACGGCGAATCGTTTTTAAACTCCCTGGCAACTACAATATCAACGGGGAGCAATATTTTGTCTCCGCCCTGTGCGATAATCTTTTTTGCAGTGTCAACAAGATCTTCTTCAAGCAGCGATTTGCCTATCTCATAGCCTTTAGCTTTAAGAAAAGTAAAAGCCATGCCGCCGCCGATTACCAGGTGATCCACATTGTTGATCAGGTTTGTTAATACACCGAGCTTTGAGGATATCTTCGCGCCGCCGATAATAGCAAGAAGAGGCCTTTCGGGATTTGAAGTGATCTTTCTGAAATATTCTATCTCGTTTTTCATAAGGAACCCGGCGCCGCATTCTTTCACATACCTGGTGATAGCTTCATTTGAAGCATGTCCCCTGTGCGCTGTTGCAAAGGCATCATTGATATATACGTCTCCAAGAGAGGCCAGCTTTTTCCCGAACTCCTCGTCGTTCTTTTCTTCTTCCGGAAAATATCGAATGTTCTCGAGAAGAGCGATATCTCCCGGTTTCAAAGCATTTATAATGTTCGCTGCATCTTTGCCAGGAGCTTCTGTGATGAACCGGACATCTTTGCCGGTCAGTGCCGAAAGTCTTTCAGCCACTGGCTTGAGACTCATCTCAGGCACAGGTTTACCTTTCGGCCTTCCGAGATGTGAGATCAGGATGATTATCGCATCATGATCAATGCAGTATTTTATAGTCGGTAATGTAGCTGTTATTCTTGTCTCATCCGTGATGTTCATATTCTTATCATAAGGAACATTATAATCCACCCTGATAATTACTCTTTTCCCGTTTATGTTCATTTGATCAATATATTTTATAGCCATATTATTTAACCTCGTATGTTTTTATTATTCTTCGTTTGATTATTAATTTTGATATTATTATAGATATTTCATAAAGCAGCATTACCGGTATTGCAAGCATCATTTGAGTTAAAACATCGGGTGGTGTCAATACTGCAGCAATAATCCAAATAAGTACTAAAGCATATTTTCTTTTTGAGATCAGAATTTCAGGAGTTATAATCCCTATCCTTGTCAATATCATGATAATTATAGGAAGCTCAAACATTATCCCCATGGCAAGACAAAAAAGCAACACAAAACTAAGATATTTACTGGCTCCTATTATACTGGCCATATCATCAGGTGTAAAGCTTATAAGTATCTGAATAGCGAAAGGTAATAGCAGAAAAAATGTAAATGCAATTCCCAGGTATAATAAGAATAGCGCAGCAACGACCGAAATGCCGATAAACTTCCTGTCCTTAATTTCAATAGCCGGCGCAATATATTTATAGATTTCATAGACTATTATCGGTAATGCAATTATGATTCCTGCTATGAGCGAAGCTTTAAGCCGGATCATGAAACCTTCTATTAAATTAAAAACATTAAGTTTTAATCCTGTTTTTAAATATGGCCCTGTCAAAAATTTTATTATATGGTCGGAGAAGAAGAAGCTACCGAGTGTTATGATAATAATAGCTATCAGTGAAACGATCAATCTTGAACGCATTTCATCAAGATGAGCGACAAAGCTCATAGGTTTGTCGCCCCTGCCGGCAGCCTCTGCCTCCGGTTCTTCTATGTCCGGTAACTGAGGCAAGGTGTTATCCGGATACACCGGCTTATCCTGTGTTTCCCCGGTTTTCCGTTGTTTCTTTTTTGTTTTTTTTTTATTATCAGCCACTGAAGTTGCCTTTTTCAAACAATACAGTATTTGAATTCCCCGTCCCGGCGGACGGGGAGGGTGTAATTATATATTATCAATATAACTAACGTACAGGTAATACACAACTAATATCTGTAAATTTCGGACTTGAACGGTCCATTGACCGGGATGCCGAGATAGTCAGCCTGCTCTTTGGTAAGCTTTGTAAGTTTAACGCCGAGCCTCTCAAGATGCAGGCGTGCAACTTCCTCGTCCAGCTCCTTCGGAAGAGTGTACACCTTCTTTTCCAGGTC
>CAZVYR010000072.1:0-13828 GCA_964631555.1 uncultured Leptospirales bacterium | reverse complement strand
CCGATACAATAAGACCCGGAAACGTATGGATCGATATACAGCAGGTTTTCTACAGAATGGAAGAAAATATACCCGGATGTTATGCTCAGAAACCGTTAAAAGCCATAGAGAGAATAATTACATCCAGCAGTAAAGAACACGATATTATTATGGACTTCTTTTCGCATTCAGGTACAACATTGATCGCAGGCGAAAAGCTAAAAAGAAAAGTCTTTACTTTTGATATGGATCCCGTATTTGCCGAATTAACGATCAGACGTCTGGAACATTTCAGAAAAACCGGGAAAACCGGCTGGCAGTGGAGGAACCCGTTTCCGGAAATAACCTGAATATAAAAATATACCTTCCCTCTCTCATCCATCTACAGAGAAGGCCATCTTTTGAATTATTCATCTTTATTTTAATTTAATCTTAAATCAGAACTGTCCGTTCCCTTTATTTTTAATAACAGGTTCCTCGTGAATATAGCCTGTGTCATTATTAGCATACTTAAAAATATTAAGATTAATTTTTGCGAAAAGTCTGAAATCAATGCCCGGAGGATCCATCCCATAAAGATTCGTGGTAAATATTAAATCCAACAACTCTTTATATCTGTAAATATTATACTCCAGCCTGATCCTGTTAAGTGTATTCCTTTTCTTTAAATAAAAGGGATGGGCATCCTGATGATAATAATCCCGGTTATAAAAACATTGATAGGAGAGATTGAAACTATCTGTTTCATAACCAAGCGTACAGCTTGCCGCGTGGCCATATATTGAAGGCTCAAAATTCTGTGAGAAAGTACTCAGATAATACTCTGTCTCCAGGTACAGTCCTGAATAAATAAATCCCATAACCGGTGAAAATACTATATCCTGTTCAATTCTTACCGGGTGAGTATCCTTGTTTAACTGACCTCCCCTGTGATGATAATGATTAAAAAATTTATAATAAAAATGGCTGAATATATTATGCTTCCAGATGATCCCGGTAATGAATTCCTCTGGATGCTCCTTTGTATCAAGCTCAATCCAGTCGATATACGTTAAAAGGTCTTTATTATTATTTTTTACTGAAAACTTCAATCCAGACGAAACCGGCCTTTGCTCAAAAAAAATAAATTCATTATATATGGTGTTGGGAAGACCGGAAAGATTGAGAAAATTCCCGATAAGAAATTCTGACTTATTCCACGGAGTAAAAACAGCATTCATATACGGATACATTTTCTCAGGAGAATCATCCTCATCAAAACTCACATAAATATGCTTGTACCATCCTCCGATATTCAATTCCACAGGCTTAGTATTTATCTGCAAATATGGAATGAAAATATGACCCAGATTTGTTCTCCCTGGATATGGAGAATCATCATATTCCAGGTTTGCACAGTCAATATACTGATCTAATTTTATACTTACAGAGTTCACATCAGGGGCCAATATTTCAGCGAACAGCATTGAATCCAGTACTAAATAAAAAATGATTAAAAAAGATTTTAGTATTTTAAAATAATTTTTATTAATCTTTAGTTTAAGCATTAGTCATACTCGTGGCTGAGCGTCAACCGACAGGTCGTCATTAATACCGCGAATAAAATAATGATATCCCATTCCCGCCACCATTGCAGCGTTATCTGTACATAAAAGAGGTGAAGGGAAAATAATATTTTCATAGTCCATTTTTGTCTGTTGCATCATTTCTCTTAACCTTCGGTTGGCTGCCACACCGCCTGCTACAACAATATCCCTTATATCATAATCCCGGGCAGCTTTAAATACTTTTCTGACAAGAACTTCAAAGGATCTTTCCTGGAAACTATATACTATATCGCTATAATCAGAATTCGGATTCTCTTTTAAATAATTAATAACAGCGGTTTTAATACCGCTGTATGAGAATCTGAAGTCATCGGAATTGGCTAGTATCTTAGAAAACAATACGGGCCTGTCTGTTGATTTCTTTGCCAGATTTTCTATAACAGGCCCTCCCGGATAACCCAGGTTTAAATATTTGCTGACTTTATCAAAGGCTTCACCAACAGCATCATCCGCAGTTTTCCCCAGCAATTCCATCTCACCTGCGTCTCTTATTATATAGAGATTGCAGTTACCGCCTGAGACCAGAAGCCCGATAAATGGATACCGCAGCGGATTTCCCTCCAGGAAAGGCGCATAAAGATGTGCTTCAAGATGGTTAACCGCGATCAGAGGAATCTGAAGAGTGTAAGAAATTGCTTTAGCTGATTGCAATCCTACCAACAGTGAGCCTATAAGACCGGGCTTTGATGTAGCTGCTACATAATCAAGGGCTGAAAATTCAATTCCAGCTTCGTCCAGAGCATTCTTTATTAATATATTAATGATCTCAAGATGTGCTCTTGATGCGATTTCCGGGACAACTCCGTTAAATTCTTTATGCAAGTCTATCTGGGTATTTATTTTATTAGAAATTATTGTATTTCCGCTTTCAACTATTGAAGCAGATGTTTCATCACAGGAGCTTTCAAGTCCAAGACCTATTACAGACTTTTTATCATAATTATTCATAATTAATATTTATTATATTGCTAACACAATCTCCTGTAACAGACTCGCCGGGAATGATATTATTCTCTAACTTTTGCCTTTACTGATGTTAACTATCCTGATTGCTTCATTTAACTGCCTGTCAAACTCAAGATCATAGAGAGGTCTCTTGGCATATTTATATATTTCTTTCTTTAAAAGAAAATCAGCATTCTCATCCGAAACAGACAGGTTCTTTTCTTTGAGCAATTTCCTGAAAATTAATTTATTTTCATCGTTATAGTCCCTGTGTTCCTTTACAAATAGCTCAGGTATTTTTTCTTTATTAATTGAATTAATAGTTTTTAAATCTTCCTTTGATATCTGTTCTGCCTGAACAACATAATCCGGGATAATGCCTTTCCCCTGAATGGAAATACCTGAAGGAGTATAATATTTTGCAATTGTAAGTGTGAACCCTATATTATCATTAAGATTAAAAGACTTCTGCACAAGACCCTTGCCAAAAGTCTTTGTCCCGACCAACTCCCCACGCTTATTATCCTTTATCGCGCCTGAAAAAATTTCCGAAGCTGAAGCACTGCCGCTGTTGACGAGAACAACAAGCTTACCTTTGTAGAGAGGCTCCATCTCAGATCTGAATTCGGAGATATCACCCGAGCCTTCCCTGCCCCTTGTCGAAACTATCACCTCTCCTTTTTTAAGGAAAAAATCACTAATCTTTATTGCTTTATCAAGCAGCCCACCCGGATTCCACCTGAGGTCAACGACCATTTTATCGATCCCTTTTCTGTTAAAATCTTTTAACGCTTCTTCAATATCCCTTGAGGTATCCGAACTGAAAACTTTAACCTTCAAATACCCGATCCTGTCGTACCCCTTAATAATACCATACGAAACTGTCTCTATTTTAATCGGTACCCGTTCAACATTAAAATCCAGCGGAGCGTCATAACCTTCCCGTCTGACTGTCAATTTTACTTTTGTATTCGGGAGACCTTTAATCATCTTGATGATATCTTCCAGGCCCTTACCTTTTGTTAACACATCATTTACTTTGATGATAACATCCTCAGAAACAATCCCGGCCCTCATAGCCGGTGTATCTTCAATCGGAGATATAACTACAATCTCACCATCCCTTATTGTAATCTCAATCCCGACACCGACGAATTTACCTGTTGTCTCTTCTTTTAAAACATTAAACGCTGATTCGTCAAGAAATCTCGAGTAGGGATCGTTAAGAGAATTGATCATCCCTCTGATAGCACCATAAAACATCTCTTTATTGTCCGGGACCTCAACATAACTCGTGGTTATTGCCTGATAAACCTCGTGAAAATAATCCAGGTACTTGTGCACAGGCTCTTCAGCTTTGGACTGCCCGGACAAATTCAATCCAAAAAATATACCAACAATAAAAGTTATAATCAATAGATGAATCTTTATTTCCTTAATTCGTTTAAACATATATCCTCACTTATTAAAATATAATGCTTTATAATTAAGCATAGCCTCAAAGCCCTGCAACCATCGGCAAATACAAACCAAAACTATAGAATACCTTCGTGACAAGCCTCTGGAATAATCGTATTATTCGACAAATACCTTTTTGTATTTATCCTTATGATTCTTTTTCACAAATTGTTTAAATGAATCAAGCGGCACGTCGTATTCGGATAACAATTTAGACAGGATTTTCTCTTTCTGTGAAATTGACTGTTTTTCATCAAAACTTTCCTCAAACTCTCTCCGCATATATTCCTGCCATATTATATTAAACTCTTTTTCAGTAAGCTGATTTCCGCCCCCACAGCCTGCAAAAGTTATCAACAAAATAACAATAATTAAAGTCATACCTTTCGGTTTAAAAGCATATTTAGTCAATTTTGATACCATCCAGTAATCGAAGTTAAATATTCAATTTATTAATTTCTAAATGCTAAAACATGTTTAAAAGAGTGTCAATGAATTTTGCAGCAAAATATTATCTTATGATCAATGTAAAATCTTTTCAGCAAAATGGGTTAAGATTCTCGCTGTTAAACCCCAGATAGAAAATCCATTATACATATAATTATAATTCTCCAGATCTTTACCCCTGTCCTGGTAATAATCTATCTTTTCGTATTCCTTGTTGTAAAAAATCGAAAGAGGTACTTCAATATATTCCTCGATTTCATCCCTATTGATATTATACTCATAAGGATATTTAATAGATCCCACAAAAGTACTTACATGAAAGCTGGTAATAGAAATATACTCATCAAATTCTCCAATGACTTCCACATCTTTTGGATCGATCCCTGTCTCCTCGTAAGTTTCTCTTAAGGCTGTCTCCAGTAAATCGCGGTCCTCTTTTTCCCTGCCTCCGCCCGGGAAGGAAACCTGGCCCTTGTGAGTCCTGACAGAATTAGTTCTCTTTGTTAATAATACATGTGCCATATTATCTTTATTCATTAAGATTATCATAACTGCCGAAGGCCTGGTCCCAGGTTCATTAACTTTTATTTTATTTCTGTTTCTCAGCCTTTGCTTAATTTCCTCTTTAAACTCTATGAAATTGTTTCTATTATTGAAATCCAAATCCATCAGTATTCTCCGGTATTTTGATGATAATCCTTGTCAATCATGTATAATTGTCAAGCCAGATAGTAATACATACACATGCTTGTGCTTTTTACTGATATAAAAAGACTACCAAAACCGCTTCCCCTCCGTTTCAAAGTCGTATTTATAAGCATCCGAAATGAATACGAATGCCTTATATTTAAGAATCAATTCCGTTTTTTAAAAGAAAATAATAAATTTCAATTGCTTATAATAAAAGCTTTGATTCAGTATGTACTTTTATTTTTTTCTTAAAAAAGTATTTATAATTTACTGATTTATTGATTTATTTTCAGTATAAAAAACACTCAAACTGAGTAAATTAAAAATTTGTCTTTATAAATAATAAATTTGATTTATATAAACAGGATAACAAATGCGTCAAATGCGTATAGATCAAGATGAAACCTTTGGTTTGCCGAAATATGCGAAATTAATTATCACATTCGCTGGAATCATAATCGGATTTATCCTGACAAGGATATTTCTGTTTATGCCTTTTATTATACAGGATGATTCAATGAAACCGAACTTCAAGAAAGGGGATTACGTATTGATATTGAAACTCCTTTCCCCTAAAGTGGGGGATGCTCTTTTGATTAAAAGTCCTCTTGAACAGGATAAGACAATATTTAAAAGGTTGATAGCATCAGGCGGGGAGGAAGTTGAAATAAAGGAAAAGAAAATTTTTATTAACAATACTGAATTTATACCAAAAGATATTAATTACAGCGACACGCGCATATTCCCGAAAAAATTCTCGAACAGGGACAACATGAATAGAATAAAGCTAAAGAAAGAGGAAATATTTGTTATAGGTGATAACTTTGACAGCAGCTTTGACAGCCGGGAATATGGCCCAATCCATAAAAAACTTATAATCGGTAAAATGATCTATAAATTTTAAAAATTAATAATTATTACTCCCATTCTATAGTGCTCGGTGGTTTTGATGATATATCATAAACAACCCTGTTGACCCCTTTAACTTCGTTAATAATTCTATTGGAAATGATCCTTAGAACATCCTCAGGCAAATATGCCCAGTCCGCGGTCATAGCATCTACTGAAGTAACCCCTCTGATAGCAATTACATTCTCATAAGTACGCTTATCTCCCATAACACCCACTGACCGTACAGGCAGAAATACGGCAAAGATCTGCCATAGTTTTCTGTAAAAATCTGCCTTTTTAATCTCCTCAATAAGTATATCATCCGCATCCTGAAGTATTTGTATTCTTTTTTTGGTAACCTCGCCGATAATTCTTATAGCCAGCCCTGGACCGGGGAAAGGATGTCTGTAAATAATATCATCCGGCATTCCAAGCTCTCTGCCGAGCGCTCTTACCTCATCCTTAAATAATTCCTTCAAAGGCTCAATGACATTGCCGGATTTAATAAGTTTGAGCACTTCAGGAACCCTGTTATGATGGCTTTTTATTGTATCTGACGGACCTTTGGTAGATACGGATTCAATTACATCAGGATAAAGCGTCCCCTGCGCAAGGAAATCGAATCTCCCTATCTTTTTTGCTTCTTCTAAAAAAACACTAATAAACTCACGGCCTATGATCTTTCTTTTTTTCTCCGGGCTTTCTATACCTTTAAGTTTAGAGAGAAACCGGTTTGACGCATCCACATAAATCAAATTTAAATTGAGGTTTTCCTTAAATCGATTAATTACTTTTTCCTCTTCGTTCTTTCTTAACACCCCGTTATTTACGAAAACAGGAAATAATTTATCACCGATCGCTCTCTGTAAAAGTACAGCAGCAACCGAAGAGTCGACTCCACCGGACAATCCCAACAATACAGTACCGTTTCCGACCTCTTTCCTGATTGTCTCGATTGAGTGCGTTACAAAAGACTTCATCGACCAGTTACCTTTAAAACCGCAAATCTTGAAAAGAAAATTATTCCATATCTTCTTCCCGTTCACTGTATGAAATACTTCCGGGTGGAACTGGACTCCATATATCTTCAACTTACTGTTTTCTATTGCCGCAATATCCGAATTCCTGGAACCTGCGATTACCTTAAAATCCTTTGGCGGACTTTCAATCTTATCACCATGGCTCATCCAGACTGTCTCGTTTTTTCTTAAACCTGCGAATAATGGTGATTTGCCATCTGTCTCAATTATTGCCCTTCCATACTCTTTCTGCTTCGAGGCGTGCATCTTCCCGCCAAATGCGTCCGTTACAACATAAAGTCCATAGCAGATCCCCAGAACCGGCACACCCAGGCTGAATAGCTTGTTTGAAATACGAGGGGCATCTTTTTCATATATTGAAGACGGCCCTCCGGAAAGCACAATTGCTCCCGGCTTTTCATTTCTGATATTCTCCAGCGGATAATTATATGGAACGATCTCTGCATATACTTTCAGCTTACGTATCGATCTGGCAATAAGCTGGGTATACTGAGATCCGAAATCCAGTATAAGTACTTTTTCATCGGGTTTAAGAGCTGATTCCGTCATTTCTTCTCCCTGAGACTATTGATGTATTTAGAATAGCCGGAGGATTTCAGTTCTTTATTTTTCGATGATATCTTTTCAGCAAATTTTTCCCTGTAAGTTTCCAGCTTCTTCAAATATGCCCCATTCCCGACAGCAAGTATGCCGACAGCAAAAAGTGCGGCATTTATTCCGCCGGATTTACCTATCGGCATTGTGGCGACCGGTATGCCCGACGGCATCTGTAATATCGACAGTATTGAATCCAGCCCTCCCGCGATTTTTGTTTCAACAGGAACACCAATAACAGGTATAGTTGTATGAGAAGCCACAACACCGGGTAAGTGGGCAGCTCCGCCTGCTACCGCTATTATGACCTGAATACCACGATCTCTTGCACCGCGCGCCCATTCCATGGTTTTCTCAGGTGTCCTGTGTGCAGATGAAATAACAACCTCAAAAGCTACTTCGAATTCATACAGGAGTTTAAAGCAATCCTCAATACCTGGTAAATCTGAATCGCTGCCTAAAATAATACCAATTTCCGGCATAAATACCTCATTCATATTTTATAAATTGACGATCCTGCAATTTATTCAAAATCTCTGAAATAGAATACAGGTCATGTTTAGATCATAGATTATTACAACGTAATTTTTAAATAAATAAATTTTTAAATGACAAATTGTAAAGAATTTTATTTATCCGGGCACAATTTTAGAACAACAAATAACAATTCCTCATTATAGCACGATTTGCTTGACAAGAACAAGGAAAATCAATTAAAAATACTGTAAAATCATTTAATCCGGGGACACACGTGAAAACTTCTGTAAAAATTCTAACCCTATATTTCATCTCTTTACTTTTTATCCAGACAACAGGCTGTATTCAAAATGCCGAGAACAAGCTGAAAAAAGGAATTGAACTTTATAAAATTAAAAAATCAAAGGAAGCAATAACCCTTATTGAAGACGGACTTATCAATTTTTTATCCTTAAAAAAGATAAAAGCAGATCATTTGTCATACGGAGAAAATGTCTTATATTCCAGGACAGATAAAGCTGTGAATATCATTTATCCGATTCAAATGAAGATCAACATTACCAAAGATTATAATATAATCAGCTATTACCCGCATATTAAAAAGCTCGCATTCTCCAACGGGACGGATATTAAGATTTATGACACCAATGGGAATTTAACCAGTACCTGTGTATCTCAGGCAGATGAAAAGAACCCGATAAAAGCGATCAGTATATCACACGACAATATCTTTTTTTATAACAATAAAAAAATCTTTACCTGCTCTTCTCAAGTAAACACTCCTGAACCGTTTACAAATGAAAATTATAATGAACCATTCAAAGATGATACCTATAATGTATATTTATACAAAGCAGGCACTTTTTTAACTCTTATAACAGGAATCGCAGGAAAATATAATCTGAATATTATAGACCTGATGAACAGATCGAACCTTCTTAAAGATCTCAAGATCGCATCTTCAAAAGTAATGGCTACGGATAACTCCCTCTATTATATCAGCGGAAATGCCGGTAAATATTCACTGAATAAGATATCAATTATTTCCAGAAAAAAAGAAAATATCATTAACTTTGAAAACCTGCATGATATTGAATTATTCAGTACAGGAATTATATTCGAAGATAAGGAAGGTACATGGATAATGAAATATGATACCGGTACCAGACAGAGGATCCCTTTTAATTACAGGATAGCCGGCAAATGCGGAGACAATCCTGTTTTAAAATACCTGAATAAATATTATATAATAGACCTCCCTGCTTTATTTGACAAACTCGAATATATTAAAACATCTATCCCTGTGATTTTCCAGGAACAGGAAGCAGAAAACAACTGATATAAATATTATCGCAAGTTAAAAAAAGTGCTAAGCTTTGTACTTCCACTCCCTCTGCATTTCCCTGTCCATGTCTCTTTTTTGTATTGCTTTTCTCTTATCATACTTTGCTTTACCTTTGCCAAGCCCCATCAATACCTTCACTTTTCCGTTTTTAAAGTACATCTTCAAAGGAACAAGAGTGAAGCCCCTTTCCTGTAGTTTCCCTGTAAGTCTTTTTATCTCATGTTTATGAAACAATAATTTCCTGTCCCTGACTGATTCATGATTATACCGGTTCCCCATCTCATATTGCGAGATATTCATTCCGATTACAAAAACTTCTCCGTTTATTATTTTCCCGTAAGCATCTTCAATATTCACTTTGTGCGTTCTCAGGGCTTTTACTTCCGTACCAACAAGAACTATACCGGCCTCTAAAGTATCCAATATCTCGTATTCAAATCTTGCTTTCTTATTATTTGCTATATTTATTATATTTTCCTGCATCAAATATTCTCCAGAAATCCATTCCGCTGTTCAGATATCAAACAACAAGTATTATTTTACAACTTAAAATTATATAATATGTTTAAATATTCACATAATATTTTTTTTGACTTTCTATATAAACTGAACTATACTTTTTATGCGCATTGAGCCCACAGACAATTAACACTGATCACAGCATTTTAACAGCGAACAACCGATATATATTGTTATATATTAGACTTAAACTAAAAAATTTATACGCTAAAAATAATATCAAAAGGATATTAAATGGATATTATCCATAATCAATCAGTAAAAATCCTGCTCATAGACAATGAAATGCACATAAATGAAATTATAAAAACACCGATCTCTGGAATCAGATCGAAAAAAATTATTCTTAATTATTATGCCGAAACAAATAAGAAAGGCTTTGAATAAATATCAGAGAATAAACATGACGCATATATTATTCATAACAGATTAGAAAAAAGAACAGGAGTTGAGGAAGACCACCTTGTAGTTCTCAGGCATATAAACGAGATCCTTTCCTATAAAAACTCAGAACCCGAGCACCACATCATAAGGAAAGACGGAAAAGTCAGCTTGGAAAATAATTTTTAATAATAATGAGGCTCTTGTGATAAAAAAGACTGGAAAATCTTTGAAAGTACTGATCGTTGAAAACATCGAATCAAACCTACTATTCCTGGAAAAAATCCTTTCCACTTCAAAAAAACGGCAATATATAAACGAATCAGCATCCAACCTTTCAGAGGCAGTTAATAAATTAAAGACCGGACATTTCGACGTAATCCTTCTGAAGCTGGATCTTGCAGAAAGCACTGATTTAACTACATTGCATACAATCAAAGAGAAAAAACCATCTGTTCCCATTATCATTATCACTGAAAAATACGGAGACCATCTCGGATTTCGCACAATTGCAGAAGGAGCACAAGACTATATCGTAAAAGGAGATTTTGAAGGCAATATCCTTGAAAAATCCATCGAATTTGCAATTGAAAGGAAAAGAGCGGAAATAAATATTGTCAATAAAGAAAAAGAATACAGAATGCTAATTGAAAACGGATCAGACATTATAATGCTTACTGACCCCGAAGGAATAATCATGTATGTAAGTCCTTCAGCTAAAGGCCAGCTTGGATATGACAGTGTATATCTGATCGGCGAAGAAATATCCGCCTACATTCACCCTGACGAAAGGCAAACTTTTATTGAGGAATATCATAAGCTGGTTAACAGGGTATCCTCTTCTCTTTTAAATGAATATAAATTCAAAATTAGTGACGGATCATGGACGATATTGGAATTAAAGTTCAGTCCGGCTTTTAATGAGAAAGGAGAAGTATCCGGTATAGTAATCAATGCCAGAGACATAACCGCCAGGAAAGAAACAGAAGAAGAAAACAGGAAATACAGAGACCAGCTTGAAGAACTTGTAAAAGAGAGAACATCCGAACTTATTAAAGCAAAGGAGCTTGCCGAAGCAGCAAGTATCGCCAAGAGTGAATTTATAGCCAATATTAGCCATGAACTACGAACGCCGCTTAATACTATTATAGGCTTCTCAAAACTCATGAGAATGAAATATAATAAAGACACATATTATGACAATCTCAGCAGTATTGAGAAAGCCGGACTATACCTGCTTGGCATTATTAATAATATCCTGGACATCGTCAAGCTTGAAGCCGGGAAAGTCCGGTTTGATAAAAAACCGGTAAGACTTGATATATTACTGTCTTCATGCGTTTCCGTAATTAAAAGTAAATCGTCAAATAAAAATAAGAAGATCAATTTTATCAACCTAACTGAAGAACCGCTGGTATTAGGAGACACAGAGAAACTGGAGCAAATGTTTTTCCAGCTACTCTCAAACGCTGAAAAATTTACAGATGAAAACGGAAGCATAACAATAAAAATCAACAGGAATAAAGACTTTATCGAGGTAAATGTAATAGATAATGGAGTAGGGATCAAGAAAGAACTTATTAACCGGATATACGATGAATTTAATATAAATGAAAAAGGTTTGATAAGAGAAAAACAAGGAGTAGGCATCGGCCTCGCAATTGTAAAAAAAATAGTGGAAGCACATAACGGTACAATATCACTTGAAAGCAGAGAAGGCAGCGGAACCAAATTTACTATAGCTATCCCGGATCATGAAACTGTACAAAACAACAGAAATATAAAAATATTAATAGATCAACAAATCGAATGAATTTTTATTTATAACATAAAAGAATCACTATCTCCATTCACCCTTTCACAGAGATACATATTATTTATCAAAAGCCCCAAGGAGGAAGACATTAAATGCAAAAATTAAAAGAAAATCCTGCTGTCCAGAAAATCGACGATTCTATTCTTATACTTGAAGACATAAAAGAAAACCAGGAATTATTGCATGAATTATGCAGTAACATGGGGATACACAGTGTCATTGCAGAGAACGGAAAAGTAGGATTGGAACTCATGGAGAAGCAATCGTTCTCCCTATTTATAGTAGACCTCATGATGCCTGTCATGGACGGAAAAACCTTTATTAAAAAACTGAAAGGAATACAGCCAAACGCCATAATCCTTGTCCAGACAGCTCTTGACTCATCTGAGACAATAATAGATATAATGAAAATGGGAATATTCGATTATATAGTAAAACCATTGGATCCGGAATTATTCCAAAGAGTAATTAAAAAAAGCCTGGATTACAAACGTCTGATCGATCTGCAGGAAAACCTGGCAAACAGTGCCTCACTTAAAATCCGGAATCAAATAGAATGGCTTAATTACAAGGAATACAGAAGAGTTGCAAGCAAAGAATATGCCGATATAAAATCCATTTATAACCTGAAGACATCTCTTACCCAGGGAACCGGATTCGGTTCCCTGCTTACAATAATCGACATAATCATACATTCCAAAACAGAAGAAGACACAACATACTCGATCGATAAGGAAATCATTGACCTGCTTGCAAAGAACTATGATACATGCAAATCCCAGATCGACGGACTGCATGAAATTTCCAACCTGCTTGAAAATACTTTTGAAGTTAAGATGTCAGACGCAAATACCTTGATAGCCGCCATCCCCGAAATGGTAAAAGCCGTCCTCCCATATCTGCAAAAAAAAGATCTGAAGATCACATATCCCGAACTCAAAACAAACTGCAAGCTGAATCTGAACATGGGAATACTTTCTCCGATTATCGAAGAATTAATCATTAACGCATACAAATATACCGTACCAGGCAGCACCATCAACATGTTTGCTTATATAAAAGAAGGCTATTTGTGGCTGTCCACAATGAACGAAATACGCGAAAAACCGTATGGCGGCATACCAAAAAAATATGAAAAACTCGTAGTTGAACCTTTTTTCAGGTTGCAGCCTACTGAAGAGAGTATAGAAGAAATAGAAAAATTCGGACTCGGTCTCGGGCTGACAGTAATTGATAATATAACAAGGAAACACGGCGGCATGTTCCTGATCCACGATGTAAAAAATTATATTGACGAAAAAGCAAAAAGCAGTGTTATTGCAGAAATCATGCTTCCTGTTGTTGTCGAATAAATTAACATATCAGGCTCGGCATTTCCAAATCACTCTTTATCCGGTTATACTGCTCTATTCCTCTGTTATTATTCCTGTCCCCTCCGTTTCAAAGTCGTATAAAAAGGAATCCGCTGGAAACACGGATTTCCTTTAAGTAAAACTGATGTCTGGTTACTAAACCAGACCACCTTACAGCTTACAAAAACAAGGCAATCAGTCCGATTTATAATATTTTCTGAGAGCAAATATTCCGCCAAGAGAGATAAATAATGTACCGAGCCATACAAGCCAAACCAGGCGTTTGA
>CAZVYR010000071.1:12094-13941 GCA_964631555.1 uncultured Leptospirales bacterium | reverse complement strand
AGGGTTATTTCAGTTATTCCGTTGTAAGCAAGTTCTGCCGCGTATTTGATTATTGAAGATGATGGGAAAGAGATTAGAGGGCCCCTTACATAGGGCACAATACAGTATGAGCAGTAGTTTTCGCAACCATGAGTTATCGTAAGCCATTTGTGCCACGGCAGGTCGTCTTTTTTATCTGCGAGCTCCGGAACGATCCTTGTGCTAAAGTTATCGAATGACTGGGATATATATATGTTGTTGTTATTGTCTTTCAGGTAGTTTCTGACGATGTCTCCTGCTTGCGGGGACTGGTAAGGCCCGATTACGATATCTGCCAAATCTTCGGTGATCGGGCTTGCCCCTGTGCGCTGTGCCATGCACCCTGTGAGTATTATGATACTTCCTTCTTTCAATTTGTTTTTTACGGAAGCGATACGTGCAATAACCCTGTCTTCCGCGCGCTGCCTTACGGAGCAGGTATTGAAGACAAGAATATCTGCTTCAATGCCGGATTTGCTTTCCGAAAATCCGGCTTTGCTTAGGGAGAGGGCTATAAGTTCGGAATCTCCTTTATTCATCTGGCATCCGAAGGTTTCTATGTAAAATGTTCTGTTCAATTTTTTAACCGGTTACAGATAAAACTATGAATGGGATCAGTTATTCAAATTTATAATCATTTCAGGGAATATAAACAATTAAAGTTGAGTATCTATGAATATTGTTTCTGATCAGCTTCACACTGTAATTTGCTTTTCTTATGATGTCAATATCAAATAATATAAAAATATTTCTGAGATCAACATTTTTAATATCAGGTTTGTTGTAAAACAGGTTATTCTCCGCCGCAGGATGGGGAAAAATTTTATATTCCAGGAGAAATGCAGCAACTCTATTTATGATGATTTTGCATTTTTTTTAAATAATTATTGACTAAAAATCATGTGCCGTTCCAATCCTTAATTATGCTCTTTATTTGTGAGAATAACATTTAAAACTGATTATATTTTTAAAAAAGATTGCAAAATGCATTATAATTTTATATATTATAATATTAGGATATATAAATTAAACTGATATAATGAACATGGAGATTGAGAATGCCTACTTATGATTATGAATGTCTGGAATGCAAGCACCGTTTTGAGGTGTTTCAGTCAATGACGGATAAACCTGTGGAAAAATGCGTTAAATGCGGTGCCAAGGTCAGAAAGCTTATCGGGCCAGGTGCAGGCATAATTTTTAAAGGCTCCGGATTTTACGTGAACGATTATAAAAAAAGCAGTTCTGCCACAAACGGGGCAAGTACAACATCAAAAACAGCCGGTTCCACTGAAGCAGCTTCCTCTTCGTCAGGCAGTGCCTCAGGCTCAGCTTCGCCGGAATCCTCCTCTGTTTCAACTGATACGTAGTTCTTATAATCCGGCCAATTCTTATAATTTCGTTTAAGTTATTGTTTCGCAGCTTTTTGCTGCCTGTAAATACTTAGCATGTATTTTTCAATTGTGATAATTGCGTTTGCGGGCAGAGGCTCATCCTTTATTTTAAAACCTACCAGTGAATTCGTAAATTCCCTTATTGAGTTCGGAGATTTCATTCTTTCGGGTGCTACAAGAAGATATTCAACATCAGGGACCAGGAGTTTCTGGCTTCTCTTGGGATACAGGTTGTTTCTGGCATTGTATATGGGCACTATTATTTTCAGATTGTTATCTCTCATTTCCCTGATTATCTTGTCCACGACATAGTCATTTTCCGGTGTTAATTCTACGAAATCAGAAAGAGGGATTAGCAGGGCATTCATGTCTACTGTTTTCTTGTATACTTTCGTGGTCTCGCTTGAGATCTCTTTTTGAATATTTGCCTTTGAT
>CAZVYR010000071.1:0-11994 GCA_964631555.1 uncultured Leptospirales bacterium | reverse complement strand
GATAATTTCTTTTTGTATTTCTCATAGTCATCCAGTATTTTCTTTAATGTCTGAATTTTTTCATCATCTATTTTAATAAAATCCTGGAGTTTATCTCCTGTATTGAACAGATTAACGGATGTTTCGTAAAGCAACTCCATGCGTGATTTTATTTTCCGTCTTTCAGTTTGAGATAATTCCCCCAGCTTCTCCGGCTGGAACAGGATCAGTTGATTGTGCTCTGATATCATATTGAAAAAATTCAAACCGTCCATGAAGTATGTTTCATTGTCGCTGCCTGTATACATTACTATTTTATTGGCACGCAGATTATCCTGGGTTGCCCATTTCCTGAGTGTTTCATTGTTCAGCTCAGTCAAAGTGCTGATTATTTCCGTCTCTGTTGTTATTTTATTTTCCCTGATAAATTTAATAATGTCGTCGCTGACTGTCAATACAGGGTCTATTACCTTGTCAACTTTATTAAGGCATGAGATAAGAGAATGAAGGTTCTTGACATCCACAAGGTCTCTTTCGGAAAGCGTTGAGGCAAGATCGTCGGTTAATATGCTGAAAATATAGGACAGCTTTGAATCTCTGTAGTCACTGAAATCGGCATTTAGTATTCCGAATTTATTTAATGCTCTTTTAACCTGGTCTTTATAATTTGAAATTATATCCTTTAATGTTTTTAAGTTCAGTGAATCCCTGACCGAATCGTAATTTTCAACATGGAAGCAGAAGTCTTCAGCCCATTCGATTTTACTTTCATCTATGTTATGGTTTTTAAAAGTAAATATCCTTTTCCCCAGTTCTTTTTTTATCAGCCTGGAAAGCTCGGCTTTCTCTTCTGCTCTTTTTATCAGTTTGGACAGGTTGAAGAACCGGTACTTTTTTAACAGGTCAAGGAGATTATCCATTGATTTTTTGTCCCTTACTGAACGCAGGAGCTCGTAATCTTTATTATTTAATAATACTGAGTATTCGGATTTTTCAACTATATCTATCTTCTTACTTGACTCTTCAACCCTGAATTCAAAAGATACTATCGGCCTTACAAAATGTGAATATCGTTTCAGCAGTAATTCAACCAGATATATTATTGTTCTGTCCCGTGTGGTAGTGAAAGGTATCTTGATTTTTACGGACTTTTTCAGGGTATCCATGGTGGCAAGGGATTTCTCGCCGTCCGGCAAAGATTGCATCTGGTAAGATAATATCTCGCTTAAAACTTCGAGAATATGAGGCTCATTTGCGGCTTTTTCATCAAGGAATTTAAATGTTTCCCTGGGATTGATTGTATCCATATCTTCCGTCATTCATTATTTTTTAAATTATCGTACTCAGTGTTAAAAAATTTGCAATCGTTTTTTATAATTTAAATATTCAACAAGACGGACTATTTGTTTTCAGTCCTTATTTCCTGAAGAATAATTCTTAACCAGGAGACCCTTTATGTATTCCTGGATTTCCGGATCTTCGATCTTTTTCTGTTCCCCCGTTTTCATTTCTTTTACAGTTACATTTTCGTCCTTAATTTCATCGTCCCCGATTATTACGGTTATTTTTGCTTTTTCCCTGTCTGCTTTTTTAAGCTGGGATTTAAATCCTCCCGGCTCCGGGTCCATATCGGCAGCTATGTTGTTCTGTCTAAGCTGGTTAAGAACCTTTATTGTCTTCCTGAGTCCTGCATCGCCTGCATGGATCAGAAAAACATCGACCTGTTTAGAGTTTATCATATTGCTGTCAAGCAGAAGCATTATTCTTTCAATGCCGCCTGCGAATCCTACGGCGGGCGTCGGTTTCCCGCCGAATGTTTCAACAAGATTGTCGTATCTTCCGCCTGCTGCAAATGCGTTCTGGCTTCCCAGGTTACTGCTTACGAACTCGAACGTTGTTTTTGTGTAGTAATCCAGGCCCCTGACCAGGAGAGGGTCTTCAATATATCTGATAGCGCTTTGGTGCAGGTACTCTTTCAGTGAATCATGATGTTCTTTGCAGTCTTCACAGATAAAGGACGTGATGGAGGGGGCGTCCTTTTTCAGTTCAGCGCAGGTTTCATTCTTGCAGTCAAGCAGCCTTAACGGGCTGCGGTCGATCCTGGCCCGGCAGTCTTTGCAGAGTTCCCCGGTGTGGCTTTTGTAATATTTTTTAAGCTCATTTATATAATCCCCGCGGCAGACAGGGCAGCCGATTGAATTGATCAGAAGATCATAGTCCCTGATCCCTAGTCTTTGCGCGATTGTATTCATGACAGAGATTATTTCAAAATCATAATACGGGTTCATGCTGCCGAAGGTCTCGGCACCGAACTGGTTGAACTGGCGGAGTCTTCCTTTTTGGGGCTTCTCGGCCCTGAACATGGGGCCTGCGTAAAAAAATTTCGCGATTGATAACCTGTTGTAGTCGCCGTTCTCAACATAAGCTCTTACTACTCCGGCTGTGCCTTCAGGCCTGAGAGAGAGATTTCTGCCTCCGCGGTCTTCAAAGGAGAACATCTCCTTTGAAACAATATCGGTATCTGTCCCGATTCCTTTTACAAATACATCGGTATATTCAAGAACCGGTATTATCAGTTCTTTGAAATTATAGATCCCGAATATTTCCCGTGCATTATCCGTGATGAAGTTCCAGGCGGAAATCCTGTCCGGAAATATATCTTCGATTCCGGGCGGCCTTGTATGTATTGTTTTGCTCATTATCCTTCTCTTTAAGTTAATTCAACCGGACTGTTTTTTTTATGCTTATTTTTTTTGCTAATAATAAAGCTCCCTGACGCAAACTGCAGGCTTCCTGCAAAAAGCTGCGGGGAATTAAACTATTGGGAGATTAAAAGTCATAAATAACCCGGCCCGGTTTGTTACGGTTGACTGACTTATAATCTTCTTCTAAGTATGCCGTGAATGTCAATTTTATTATCGAATTTAATGGTATAAATTTTTCCGGGCTGTGCCATGCCGACCGGTTTATTCTCCTCTTCGTCTGTGATCTCTTTTACAGTGATCCGGCTGTCCTTTATTTTTTCATCTGTGAGAGGGTATATTATATCGATTGATTCATTCAGGTAAACAGGATTAAATGTTTTTATATGCGCTTCCGTGCTGTCCCTGCCGGTGTTCAGTGCATAACCGAGGAACATGGCCTTTTTGACGTAAGGTACTCCGCTGAATTCCATGTTCTCGAACTCATTGAACAGGTCGTCCGTGTAGGGCCTGTGGTTTACGAGGTCAAGTTCTTCGTTATAGAAGGGCAGGTATTCTTTATAATCAAGTCCCTGCATTATTGTGCTGACAGCGTGTTTGTAAATGCGCGTGGTATTTGCAGTATGATATATGGATTTCATTCTGCCTTCTATTTTAAAGGCATTGACGCCCGCGTTTATATATCCGGGCAGAAGCCCTATTAGGTTAAGATCTTTGGATGAGAGTATTTCCGTTCCTTTCGCGTACTCGATTATTTCAAGATGATTACCCCGCCTCTTCTCCTCAACGAGGGAATAATTCCACCTGCATGGGTGAGAGCAGCTTCCCTGGTTGGCGTCCCTGCCTGAAAGGAACCTGCTTAAGAGGCACCTGCCTGAGTATGAAACGCAGAGCGCGCCGTGCGCGAAAACCTCGATCTCCGCGTCTGTGTTATCCCTGATCAATTTAATCTCATCCAGGGTGGTTTCCCTTGCGAGTACTATCCTTTTAATTCCCAGGCTGTTCCAGAACTTGACCGAAAGATGGTTCAGTGTGGACATCTGGGTGGAGAGATGTATATCAGTTTTTATCCCTGATTCTTTTATAAGCATCAGCATTCCGGGATCGGATACCATGATTGCCCGGAATTCAAGGTTTTTTATTTTTTCGAGATAATCCCTTGCCTGCGCGATGTCTTTTTCATGAAGAAAAGAATTCATGAGAAAGACAGGCTTCACGCCTTCTCTTGTGCATGTTTCCAGGCCTTCTTTGATTTCACCAAGGGTGAAGTTGCCGGCATTATCCCTGAGATTGAACGCTTCTCCGCCAAAGTAGACAGCATCCGCGCCGTAGGCGACAGCGAGTTTGAGCTTTTCAAGGTTGCCCGCAGGTGAAACGATTTCCGGTTTAAAGTTTCTGGTCATCGGTAAATCCATTGTTTATGCCTTTCTGGTAAAAGTCCACAGCCCTGTTGTGCTCTTTAAGTGATTTGGAAAAATAATGCGAGCCGTCGTTACGCGCAACAAAATAAAGATAACTGGTGCTCACGGGATCGAGGGCTGCTAGCAGTGATTCTTTCCCAGGTGAGCATATAGGAGTCGGCGGCAGGCCGGGGTGAATATAAGTGTTGTACGGGGAGTCGTGTTTGAGATCCGAATATGTTATTGTGCCTTTGAATTTTTTTACGGCATACCTTATTGTTGGATCGCAGCCAAGGGTCATATTCCGTTTCAGCCTGTTATGGAAAACAGCGGATATGTATCTCCTCTCATGGGGGACTTTGGCTTCTTTTTCTATAAGGGATGCGAGGATAATGAGTTCATAATTATCGAGCTTCAGGTTTTTCAGGGGCGAGAGATCAATGGAATTCATTATGTTTTTAAAATGTTTATGCATCGCAATAATGATGTCCCTTGCATCGCGGCTTTCGGAGAATACATAAGTGTCAGGGAACAGCAGACCCTCAGCAGAAAGGGCAAATATATTGATTGAATCAAGGAACTCCCTGTTAAAGGAATACTTCAGGAACTCGTTGCCCGAGGTTATATTATTTTCTTCGAGCAAATCAGCGATCTCGTATAGATTATATCCTTCAGGTATTGTAATTTTTTTCAGGATAACATCCCCGCTTGAAAGTCTTTTTATGATATCTCTTGAGGACATATCCCTGAATATTTTATATGTACCTGTCAGGACCTTTGAGTCTCCCTGCAGGATCGCCAGGTACACAAAAAAGGATTCGTTTCTTATAAGATTCTTTTCTTTCAGGTCGCGCGCAACGCCTTTCAGGGTTTCCCCTTTTTCTATGACAAGGATTTCGTCTTCCATGTGAAGGGGAGGGCTGTTCAGGTACACGAATATGCCTCCAGCGATCAGCAGAAATCCGATCAATAAAAGGAATAAATTTTTCATTTTATATTAGCCGGCTATTTTTAATTTTGCATGTTCTGAATAGAATTTAAAAATATATTATAATTATTAGTCAATTAAATAAAATCAATTATTTTCGTTCTTATGATTTCATCTTATACTTTCCGTGCTTTTGGGATCGGGTGTTATAAAAAGGCATTTAAAGACTTTCTGATGGAGAAAGGACGACTTTTAAACGGAGGGAAAACAGATAGGTTTCAAGTTGAAAGTTCCAGGTTCAAAGTTCCGGAAGATAATGGTCAATATATACTGTGAATTGTAACCTGGTAACTGGATTATGGAACTTTTCTTAGATAACGACTCTGAAACGGAGTGGAAACGAAGAGGAACGAATAAATGTCGTATCTGAAACGGAGGGGAAAGCTTTAAAGAAGGTTCGATATTCATGATTTTGCAGAAGCTATGCAGCCGGACGTTGTCAATGCACGGTAACTGGCAATCCCATATCTTCCAATAGTTTCTTAAGTGACTGGACTTTTTTATCGGAAGGCGGGGTCGCTTCGAGAACTATTTTATCTTCGTCTAATCTCTGGTACTTCATGATCCCCAAATTATGATAGGGCAGCAACTGTATAAGCATTACTGAATCTCTCAGAGATTTGCAGAATATACCGGTTTCTCTGATGTTCTCTTCCGAGTCATTAAAGTTAGGTATTACAGGTATACGTATCTGCATTTTACCGCCGGCTGCCGCGATTTTTTGTGCATTCTCAAGTATCGTTTCATTCCGTACGCCGATTACGGTCTTGTGCTGGTCGCTGTTCATGTGTTTCAAATCATACAGGAAGAGATCAGTATACGGCAAAATTGCTTCTATGTTTTTATATTGAGTATATCCGGTTGTATCAAGCGCAGTATGAATGCCCATTTCTTTCAGGCCTTTTAGTACCTGAAATGTGAACTCAAATTGCGACAGGGCTTCGCCGCCTGATATAGTAACGCCTCCACCCGATTCCTCGTAGAATGGGATGTCCTTGCTTACTCGGTTCAATAATTCTTCCACAGTATAGTCTGTGCCGCAGATATACAATGCTTTTGGGTAACAGGCAGAGACACATTCCCCGCAGTTATCACAAACAGAGCGGTCTATATGTATGTGCCGGACATCCTCTTGTGTTACCGCGTGTTTAATAACTTTCCCGGGAGTGATTGCGTCTTTGGAGCATGCGTTCAGGCATTTTCCGCATTCATCTATTCCAACGCATTTTATAGCCATCCAGCTAAGCTGGGCATGAAACTGCTGCGATTCGGGGCTGTGGCACCAGGGGCAGCGAAGGGGACAGCCTTTTAAGAATACTGTTGTGCGGATGCCGGGACCGTCCTGTACGGAGAATCCCTGTATATCATATATTTTCCCGGTTAATTGTTTTTCCATGTTTTACTGTTCCTTTTACAAAAAGAGCGACGCGTGCGTCGCCCTGGCTTCTTGTTCTTAGCATCCGGTACCGGTTGAGGAGCCGGATGCAGGTAATTCTTTCTATTTATAAACTCAGTTCAGTACGCTTGATAATATCGTCCTGGCTGGCTTTGTAAATTTCAACAAAGTAGGCGCTGAAGCCGGCGATCCTCACAACAAGATCCTTGTATTCTTCCGGATTTTGCTGGGCTTTTCTCAGAGTATTCGCGCTTACAATGTTGAACTGCATTTCCATTCCGCCGAGATTAAAATAGGTCCTGATCAGAGCTTTCAGTTTTTCTTTGCCTGATTCATTTCTCAGGGCAGTTGGATGGAATCTCATGTTAAGCAGTGTGCCGTTGGAGAATTTTCTTTGGTCAATGGCGGAAACGGATTTAACTGTAGCAGTAGGTCCGTTTTTATCCATCTGCTGAACAGGTGATATGCCGTCCGCAAGAGGCTCGCCTGCTTTTCTTCCATCGGGCGATGCTGCTGTAATCCAGCCGAACAGTACATGAGCTGTAACCGGATATAATCCGGCTGACCATCTGCCGCGCGGTCCTGTTGAGGAGTTGATTGTATTTGCGTAAATATCCGATGCCCATCTTGCGAACTGATCGGTATATTCGTTGTCATTGCCGTAATGGGGAGCCTCGTTGATTATCTGCTGGCGCAGGTCTTCCTTGCCTTTCCAGTTTGTTACGATCGCTTCGTGCAGTTCTTTTGCCGAGACCAGTTTCTTATCGTATACCATATATTTTACAACTGCAAGGCTGTCTGTGATATTACCTATGGCAATTGCCGCGTTGCCGGTTGCGTTGTATTTTGCACCGCCTTTCATTACGTCCCTGCCTGACTCCATGCACCCGTCAATAGTTGCAGAAACGAGCGGAAGCTGCATGTGTTCGGAAGCAACATATTCCCATATGTTTACCAGCGACACCTGCCACTTCGCGAAATATTCCATTTGTTTTCTGGTGGCTTCAAGTACTTCGTCGAAAGTTTCCATCTCATAAAGATAGCCTGTAGGCAGGCCTGTCTGGCCGCCAAGCTTGCCGTCCATGCCGGGCATGGGATTATATCCGTTATTGATAGCGAGCAGGAACGCGTTGAGCATATTCCAGTAAGATTCTGTGCCGTTGCCGCCCGGGGAGGCCCATTCGTCACCGCAGCTTTGGGGCTCGACACATCCGATAAGGCAGTAGTTTCTCGCGCTCTCGATCGGCAGCCCCCTGTCCATAAGAGCTGGAATAATAACATCGTCGTTCTCGAATGTAGGAACACCGCCGGCGAGCTGTGTGGTAGCAAGAGCAGCTTCCCATAATTCGGGAGGAGTGCCTTTGTGAACGCGCATTGCCTGGGGCGGGTCATGCAGTACCAGACGTCCGGCTGACTGAAGCATCATAAATGATACGGGATTTGTGGCATCCTTGCCATCTTTTGTTACACCGCCGATTGTCATAAGCTGACCGCTTGTATATCCCGGCCCTGAAAGAGTTGCGAAGTACGGCCATATCTTGTTCATCTCCGCTACTTTCAGATAAAAAAGGTCCAACAGTTCCTGTGCCCTGTCATGAGTGATCCTGCCCGCTGCAATATCAGCTTCATAAAAGCTGGCGAGGTATTGGTCAACGCGGCCGTAGCTGATGCCATGCTGCTGGCCGTCGAGGCACATACAGAGTTGGTACATGTACATGCACTGTACAGCGTCGTGGTAAGTGCGGCATGGGTTCTTCATGATCCAGTTAAGAACCTCAGCCATTTCTTCCAGTTCTTTTTTGCGCTTCGGTTCGGTTTCCACTGAAGCAAGCTGTTCGCACCTTTTTGCGTATCTTTTCGAGAAAGTAATTATACCATCGCTGACAATAGTAATTGCCCTATAAAAATTATACTGGGCAACGCTGTCGCCGAACATAACGCCTTCCAGTTCGTCCATTTTTACCTGGGCTTCCGCCCTGATGGCACCAAAACCTTTATGAAGAGCCTTTTCGAAATTAGCGACGAAATGGCCCACAGGTGACATGCTGGTATCTTTTATTCCGAAATATGTGACGCCGTTCCCAACATGCTTATGATATCCCAAAGGAATATATTCATCTACCTTCGCACTCAGGCATTCTTTGATCCAGAAATCGCCGGTGTTGAGGACATACTCAGCATCTTCAGGATCTACAATATATGGATCGCATTCCCTGTTCGGTATGCTGCCTTCTCTTAGTTCGTTCAGAAGCCATCCAAAGGATGTTTCCGGATAAAGTGCGCAGGCTCTGTATGAAGTTGCCTGCCAGCCGACTATCACCTCATCCTCATTTATAAGAACAGGGAGTTTCTCGCAAAGATTCTTGAAATTCTTGGCTCTCTTCAGTATCCCCTGCAGTTGAGGGTTTTCCTTATAAAAATCAGTCACTATTTTATAACGTGCTATACAAATTTTAGGTCTAGTTGAGCGGTATTTTTCGCGTATCCTGGCAACACGAGGGGTAACAGGACTTAATGTGTACATGTTTAATTCTCCTACTTGGGTGAGTTTTTTGCAGCATTTAAAAAAATCATTATAAACCGTATGGGCGGTTGGTCCTGATTAAATGGAATATCAAAAACTGTTTTTTAAAAGTCAATTGAATTTCCCGGTTTTATTTAAAAAACAAAACCTATGTTCTCTCATTAGAACATATCAATATTATATACAAATGAAAATTAAAATTAAAAGACAATTTATAATTCATAGATATGTTCTATGGTCAGGAATTATTAGATATATTCCGGTAATTATCCTTTATCATGTTTTGATAAGCCTGTCTATATCCTTTCGGTTTTTTATCGAGAGGAAAGGAATTTACTAAAAAGGATTTCGAATTGATACACTATACTTTTAAATACGGTTTTGAAACGGAGGGGAAGAGGTAGGAAAAAGAGTTGATTTTTAATTAAAAGCAGACTGCTGTTAACTTGTTCTTATTATATGACAATCCGGTTGTATATTATATAATTGATAAAAGAATATTATTATCGGTTTAACCTATATCATGGGAATGGATATAATGCCACTTCCTACACTATAGCCTGAACAGCCGCTTTTTTTTATAATTGTTTTCATTAAAATAATTTTTTCTGTGCTTGTTAGAAAAATAGAGGAGGAACGATGGGCAATTACGATAAGTATATTTGTACAACTCTGCATAAAAGGCATTTGCTGCCTGGTCCTACACCTGATGAAAGGGATATGCTGGCTGCAGAAGGTTTGCGCATCAGGATGGAGCATATACTCTGGATTGACAACGATATAATTCCCGGCGCCTATTATGGCGAGTCAACCTGGATATGGCCTCAGTCTTATCCGAACCAGATAACCCCGGAGGAACTGGCCAGGCGGACTACGGCTATCGCACCGATGTTTCCTCATGCTCACGATTTTCCGGAGCTGCTATCCTGGTGGGGGAGCGATCCCGACCATCCGGATGATACCAGTACGATGGGAATGATTATGGGGGACGAGGAAATATTACTGAACAAAAGCTGGGTTGCCTATATACCCGCAGGCATGATACATATGCCGACAAAGCCGGCATGCGGATATATTACGGATAAACCTGTGTGCCACTGGACTTTCGGGCCGGGGATGTACACAAGGGAGAAAAAAGGTCATGATAAAGGAACAGAAAATAGAACCGATCTTCCAAAACCGGGTGCTCCCAGGAAGAATACCAATGAAAATTTGAAGTACTTTGTTTTCGGGGGAGACCAGAAGGACATAAAGAAGCCGGATTATATGAGAGAGCTTGATCCGGGATATGCCCGGCATATGGCCTATATCGATGAGAAGATTATTCCCGGATGCGAACTAGGCTGTGATACCATGTACCTTCTGCCAGGTGATACGTCAAAGTCAGGGATGCTTATGATGGACGCGCATTCATTGCCGCATGGTACGTCTATAACTTTCACTGCAATGAACTATGACGATATCACAGACCTGGCTGCTGAAGTTGAACTATGGATAGGCGGGGAAAAGCATATTATCAATAAATGTTTCGGGGCATACATACCGCCGAATATTGAACAGGGGCCGTTGATCATCCGCAATATCAGCAAACAGGTATTTTTTATGATGTCTTATCCTGTAGGTGACGGTATTAAAAAATATCCCGGGGACAGATGATATTTGGTTTATTGTGACATTTTGACGCCTGGATAAATTAAACAGCCGGCATTAGAGCAATACATTATAAACCTGTCAGCAGAAAAGATATCGCAGGTTTAATCATAGAAATGCCGAATAAATAAAAAATGCCGGTTTTAACTACCGGCATTTTTTCGGATCAATAATGAATGGTCCTTTATTCTCATTTATTCTGAACTTCAGTTTATGCTGATAATAGCTCTTTGAATTTTGCGGATAAAGCTGGTACAACTTCTTTATAGTCAGCGACTATACCAAAGTGGGCTACGTTGAATATATTAGCCTCTTTATCAGTATTAATGCCTACAATATATTTTGATCCAAGGCAGCCGGCGATATGCGCCATGGCGCCTGAAAGACCTACAGCGATGTATACTTTCGGGCTGACAACCTTCCCGCTCTGGCCTACCTGCAGCGTTACAGGCGCCCAGCCTTCATCACAGGCAACCCTTGTTGCACCGACAGCGCCACCCAGGACATCGGCGAGCTCTCTGAGCATCTTGAAGTTTTCAGCACCCCCTAATCCGCGCCCGCCGCTTACAACGACTTCAGCGTCTTCCAGTTTTACGCCTTCCACTTCTTCTTTTATCTTGTCTATAACTTTGATCCTGATAGCTGAAGGATCTATTTTATCTTCTACCGGTATAATCTTTCCCTGGCGGGAGTCATCGCGTTCTGCAGGGGGCATTATCTTTGCTCTTATTGTCGCTACCTGCGGACGTACAGTCTTTGACATCATCGTTGCATAGGCATTACCGCCGTAGACGGGCCTGGTCGAGATCAACGCTTTGGATTCGGGATCTATAGATAATGCCGTACAGTCCATAGCTAATCCGCCTCCCAGGCGTCCATTCAGCCTGGGTGCCAAATCGCTGCCGATGTCAGTATGCCCGATCAGCATGACAGAAGGAAGAATCTTTTTACAAAGATCGGCTCCTACCTGAGTGAATGCATCCGAATTATACTGATCCAGAAGGCTGTCCTCAGCAGTATAAACATTATCAGCTCCAAAGGCGATCGCCTCCTGAGCGAGGTCGCCTATTTTATCGCCCATGATCAAAATACTTAATTCTTCCCCCAGTTCGTTTGCAAGCTTTCTTCCGGTTCCCAGAAGCTCCGTCGTAACTATTGATAATTTTTCTTCTTTGATCTCACCAAAAATTAAAACACCTTTATGCGTATCCATTGGATATCCTCCCTTGGTTCTTTACTTTAATCATAACAGCTCATTAAGCTTTACAGCCAGGTTGGCTGCGGCTTCGCCGGGAGTATTCCCGGAAATCATTTCACACTCGGTCTTTCTGTCCGGCACAGAAAGTCCTGTAACC
>CAZVYR010000070.1:8027-13948 GCA_964631555.1 uncultured Leptospirales bacterium | reverse complement strand
AGTCTGAAAATAGGTTCATACATTGTATTAAAACCACTGCGTAAACCGTCGCTGAAAAAGCTTCCGGTTGAAAGAACATAATATTTTGAATGATGTTTTGTATCGCTATAATTAACAGTTCGAATATGGTCAACATTACCGTTAACAATCTCCCCGCTTATTACTTTGTCTCCGGCGATAAACTCTCCTCCGAGAGCAGCATATCTCGTTTTTAATGCATTATCAATTCTCATCCCTAAAAGCGATGGAGGAAGCGTTGGGACTTCATAAATATGAAGCCCGGTTAAAACGGATAACCTCTTATGGATACTGTAATAATTATTCAGCCCGATAAAAGCCGGAAGACTGACTATTTTCGCGTCACCGGCTGCTTTTTTTATTTCCCTTGCAAGAGGCGGAAGGTATTTTTCAGTCTCGAATAATCTGGCTATATCTATTGAATTTGATTCAAGAAGATATTTTTCTGTCTTTGGCAGAAAAGATAATTTAATATTACCTGTTTTAAATTTTACGTTTTTAAATAAATTATTTCTTGCAAGCTGATATATTGCCAGATCCGGATAGTAGTCCCTGAAACCCTCAAAATTAAGTATAGCTATTTCGATCTTGCTTTCAATTGCCTGTTTTAAATCTTCATTAAAAACACTCTCCTGTGACATGAAAGTCGGTTTCAAAATTCCCAGTGCTGTAATACGAAAATGATTAAGTTTTCCATTATTATAAAGATTAAAATTTTCCAGTGACAATTCGGTTTTAATAAAATCAAAGGATTCTTTAATCGTGCTTATCGGTATCTTAGCATAAGGATGATCACGCAGTTTACGCCGTAATTTTTTAATATATTTGAAAGGATTATAAACGACTTCATGCTCAGCATTATAACCGAGAAAATCAATTGATCCTGATGAAAAATGCAGCGAGTTCATCCCTCCCGAGATAATAGCTGTTCTCAAACCGTTTTTGGCACAATTAATCCCGCAGGTTAAACCTGAGAGGCCGCCCCCTATTATTATGCAGTCATACATTATTATATCCTGCCAACTCCGCTTCCTCTCCGTTTCAGATTCGTATTAAATAGCTAATAATGATAATTTTTAATCTCTTATTGATCTTTAATATTTTCAATATCCCCAAGACCAAACAAACTCTGATAGATCCAGTATATCAGTTCGATCTCCCGAAGCCCGTCACCCCATAAGACCGGTTTAATTCCTTTCCATCGTTCTTCCAGAAAGTCTTTTAAAATATTGATCGTCTCCTGAACAGGCATATCGGAATATTCATGAAATAAACCCGCTGCCCTGTAAGCACAAAGTTCACCCTGACACGGGCCCATACCGATCCTGGTTCGTCTGCGCAGATCAATTAAATTCTTTATATTTAAATTTTTTAAAGCGTATTCGATCTCGCCTTCAGAGACCATCTCGCATTCACATATAAGCCTGTAATTTTTATGATCTTTTTTAAGAATATTATATACTCTTTGCCCATGACGATAAAAAGTTGAACCTACAACAGATGCAGGAATACCGGTAAAACTCTTAACGCTTGTCTTTGACGGAGGTTTCTTTTCAGAACCAGGCAGAGGAAATTTATGAGTTATACATTTCTTATTAATATTTAATTTCATGCAAACAAGATCGACTGTTTTTTCAGCCATTAGCCTGTAAGTCATTAGCTTTCCGCCGGTTATTGTAATAAGCCCCTCAACTCCGTCCCTTGCCTTATGGTCGATCAGGACAATGTCCCTGCTGATTGTACGTCCCTGAATGTTGCCGGAAACAGCGACAAGCGGCCTGACCCCGCAGTAGGCTCTCAAGGCTCTTGTATTTTTTATATTAGGCAGCAATTCCTCGCCGTTTTTCAGAAGTGTTTCTATTTCATCATCATCTACATTCAGATCTTCTATTTCTTCATACTGAACCTGTTTGGAAGTGGTTCCTATTATCGATACAGTATCTCCCGGAACTACAATATCTCCGTCAGACGGCGGTCTGCACCTGTTAAGAACAATATTATTTGTCCTGTAATCTATAATTAACATCGATCCCTTTGAAGGGAGCATCTTTAACTCTATACCTGCAAGCTCGCAAATATGCTGTCCCCAGATACCGGCCGCGTTTATTATAATTTTCGCGTAAACTTCGAATTTTTCATTATTTTCTTTTGTACATTCAAGTCCTGTAACTGTATTTCCGTCTAAAATAATTTTTGTTACAGAAGTATATGTAAAAATTTTTGCTCCTCTTTCAAATGCATCAAGCATATTAGAAGCACATAACCTGAAAGGATCAATGATCGCATCAGGTACTTTTATTGCCTTCAAAATATACGGGGATAAGTTTGGCTCAATAGATAAAGCTTCCTTTGGGGAAATCTCTTTTGCTTTTATCCCTGCTATTTTACACGAATCCAGAAGTATACTATGATACTTCGGATCATCATGATAAAGCGTAACAAAAATACCGCCTGTATCTTCAATACAATGACGGGCAATTTTCTTTAGTATTTTATTCTCAGTAATACACTCTCTGGCAGATTCAATATCATATACCGCGTACCTGGCCCCTGAATGCAAAAGACCGTGATTTCTTCCGCTGGTACCTGAAGCAATATCGTTTTTTTCAATAAGAATAGCATCCAGACCCCTCATTGAAAGGTCCCTGATAATCCCCGTACCTGTAGTACCGCCCCCGATAACAATTACATCTGTGCTATATTTTTGCATATCAATTTCTTTAAAGCATTTTAAATAATATAGTTACCAAATTTTATTGGCTGCTGAAAGCAATATTTATTTATGGATAGATTATGAATCGATAAACAAGAATTATTGGCATATAAATATTATTAGGATACTATCACAGAGTAAATATAAGTGGTCAAGGATTTTGTAATAACGGGTTTAGGTTTTATAAATAAAAACAAAACCATAATTGATAATATTATTTTTATATTTACAAATAACATTACCCTGATTATTGTGTGAAAGATTTATCCGAATCTGTAACAGGATTACTAATAATCATATATTTAAAATATTTAATCAAAAAATTCAATAAAGAGAGTAGCTCAAATGGAAATAGAATTTGTCGGAGGTGCCAGAACTGTTACCGGTTCCTCTTTTATATTAAAAGACACCGACTTTCAAATAATGATAGACTGCGGAATGTTTCAGGGAAAAAGCGAGATCAGGGAAAGAAACTATCTTAATCTCATTTATGCTCCGAAAAGAATCGAAACACTATTATTGACTCATGCACATATTGATCACAGCGGGTTAATTCCAAAACTAATAAAAGAAGGCTTCATGGGAAATATTTACGCGACCAAACCAACTGTTGATTTATGCAATGTTATGCTGCCCGACAGTGCTCATATTCAGGAAATGGATACCACGTGGATTAACAAACGAAACCGCAGACTGCAAAGAGATACAATAGAGCCTTTATATACTGTCAGCGACGCTGAAGAATCATTGAAAAAATTTATCCCTGTAAGTTACAGAGATATAGTAAAGATACATCCCAGAATCGAAGCAAGATTCCGCGACGCCGGACATATTCTCGGATCATCAATCATTGAATTATGGATAGAGGAGAACGGTTCTAAGGTTAAAGTTGTTTTCTCAGGCGACCTGGGGCCGAAAAACCAGGCTATAATCAATGATCCGGAAATAATCGATGAGGCAGACATATTATTGATCGAATCCACTTACGGCAACAGGCTGCATAAGAAAAAAGAAGATACACTCGAAGAATTCAAACAAATTATTCTTAACTCATATAATAAAAAAGGAAATATAATAATTCCCGCATTCGCGGTTGAAAGAACCCAGGAAATCATATACGTGCTCGCAAAGCTTTTCAGGGAAAAAGAAATCCCGGAAATCCCGGTATACATAGACTCCCCGCTCGCCATAAGCGCTACAGAGATCTTTAATCGTAACAAAGAATACTTTGATACTGAAGCAAAGAATATCTTTTTATCAGGCAACAGCCCTCTTGATTTTCCTAATTTATTTTTCACCAGAACTGCGGAGGAATCCAAAAGATTAAATGATGAAGTATCAGGAGCCATCATAATATCAGCAAGCGGGATGTGCACAGCAGGCAGAATAAAATATCATCTGTTACACAATCTATACAGACCGGAATCATGCGTAATAATAGTAGGTTACCAGGCAGAAGGAACTACCGGAAGACAGCTTGTAGACGGTGCAAAGCGGGTCAGGCTTTACGGAGAAGACGTAATAGTAAACGCGAAAATCCATACACTTGGAGGGTTCTCGGCTCATGCAGACAGGGACGGCTTGCTTGAATGGATAGGCAATATTAAAAATAACAAGCTCAAAGTGTTTGTTGTCCATGGAGAAGAAGAGTCATCGCGTGTATTTGCTGAAAAAGTAAGATCAGAATTCGGATACGATGTACATGTACCTAGCTGGGGAGAAATAGTTGATCTGTCAACGATGAGATCCAGAATAGCATCTTACGGCCTTAAGGATACTTTTACAACAGTGGATCGTGAGATCGAAGCATTGACAGAATCTCTCAAGTCACTTGTGGAACAATATAAAAGAACCCGTAATGATAAAACATTTAAAGATGTAAAGAAATTACAGACCGATATAAACGATGCTCGTGAAATGCTTGCATTGATAAAAGAAGAATTATAAAACAAATAACAGTTAATATAAATACTTTATTTACTAATCGAAAGAATAATTATCCATATGGTAAGCCCTCTTAATATTATGAAGTAAGCCATTTGCATCATCCGGATTAATATCAGTCGCTACAATATACCTGGCATATTTATCATATTTCTTTATATTAAGAAGAGCAGATTTATATTCATCGTTAATTTTATCCCCGACAACGATTAACCGGGCATTTTTATCAATATATGTTTCCAGTAGTTTTCCCGGTTCATTTACAGTCCAGATATCCGTCATTATATTGAATTCCGGGGATATTTGAAAATTTTCATTATCAGGCTTACGCTGAGTCAGGATAGAACATAAATCAACATTTTTCTTAAATCTTTCAACATAATCATGAGTTGAATCACTATGGTTGCTGCATGTAAGATCAACGAATACTATAATACCTATCTCATTGTAAAGAATAGGTAACTTTATGTCTTTTTTTATATAAGGTTTTATTGAATTCCACTTTTGAAAATTAATCGGTTCATTGAATCTGAAAACCGGATCAAAAATATCAGGCTTTGTTGAATACGCCTCGGACATAAATGAAATATATCGTTGTCTCTGGCATATTTTATTCAATTGATCAAATTTAGTTATAATCTTATCGATTTCAATAAATGATTTTACAGCAGAAGCTTCTTTGTATCTTTCAGGGCAGTAAATAATCAGCATTTTATATAAAGTATTCGAAAATAACAGGTCTATTTGTTTAATCCCCTGATCTTTAAACTCACTCATTTTTTCATCAGGTATTCTTTCCCCTTTAGACCATATTTTTATATTTGTTTTCGAGCTGATATCTTGTATAGGTATAAAATCAAAGTCTTCAGGATTATTTTTAATTAATGTCAGAATATCATCAATGAGAACAATCATTCTTTTCATCCAGTTTATGAGCAGTAAAATTGAAGACTTTTATAATACTATCGGCAAGTGTGCTGCAATATTTCTACTATATATATAGTCGCATATTAATATTAAAAAATTAATAGCTATATCATAATAAACTAATAAAAAATCAATTTGATATCAATTTTTTTTATTTTAAAATATTTGTGTTTACTCAAAACGTGTGTGGCATACCTTTTTGAGTTGTTACAAATATTAACTTATTATTAAATTTTTAAAATATTTTTACTTAAAAGTCAAATATTATTTATATGACATAAAACGTCTATTATATAACTAATTTTATTAAAAGACCTTT
>CAZVYR010000070.1:0-7927 GCA_964631555.1 uncultured Leptospirales bacterium | reverse complement strand
AAAAAAATACTTGCCAAAAATCACGCTATTTTAAATCTTTTCTAAAAATATAAAAAAATAAAATTTAAGCCGTTCCCATTAAAGATAAAAATATAATAAAACTCCACACCATAAGCAGTGGAGTGCTAAAAACTAAACCGGTAACATTCCGTAGCAAAATGCGGCAAATCGGACCATTAAACGGCTAAATTTTAACCTGCTTATAAATTAATTTTTAAAAAAAATATAGATAATCCCAGTTCGCAGTCCGGGAAAGATATTTTGTATTTCCACTTAAAAGAAACAAGAAAAAGAAATAAAATCTAAATAAAAGGTTATCGTCAATGAAAAAGCTTTTTCTATACATTTTATTATTATCTGTAACGACCGCTACATTGAATGGATTTGACAGAAAGACCTTATATCGGAATTTATTTGATTTGTTTAAAGACACAGAATTTAGTGCACAGGGACTTGCCAGAGCCGAATTGTATGACCCTGATAATGATTCAGTAACTCTGCCGACACTTGATAATAAAGACTTTTTTAAATCAATAAACGACCTCTCAATTTGCCGAAGAAAATCAGTAAGAAAATTTATTTATATATACCTTACAAAAGGCCGAAAGTTTGTAATCAACTCCATAAAGAGATCTCATAACTATATGGAAATAATAAATACAGAGCATGATGAATTCCCTGAACTACCTGAAGAAATACTGCTGTTGCCTTTATTGGAGAGCGGATTTAATCCTTTTGCAGTATCAAGAAGCAGGGCCGTGGGTTTATGGCAATTGATGAAACCCACTTCCAGTATCCTTGGATTAAAGTATAACAAATGGGTAGATGAAAGAAGAAATACAAAAAAATCAACAATAGCTGCGCTTACTCATTTAAAAAATATATATCCGTTATTTAATTCCTGGGAACTTACACTGGCTGCCTACAATGGCGGAGCCGGCAATGTAATGAAATCAATCTATAAATCAGAAGCTAAAGATTTCTGGAAATTAAAAGAGACAGGTTTATTAAGAAAAGAAACAAATGACTTTGTGCCCAGGTTCGCCGCACTGATTATAATTTATAAAAATCCTCATTTATTTGGCCTGGAAAAAGAATTTATTGATATTAAACAAAATGAGACCAGACTGGTTGCTATCAATAATTCTGTTGACTTAGGACGGTTATCCAGGATTACAGGACTGAAGGTAAAAACAATAAGAAAAATAAATCCTGAACTAAAAAGAAATGCACTTCCACCATATATTTCCCAATATAATTTAAGATTGCCTGTCGAAATAATTCAAAAAATAGATAAAAATCCTGAAAATCCTTTTATGATACGATACACCAGGTTATAGACATACCCATAGTATTTTCTGAATAACAAATCCTTCAACGACAATTTATATTATTTTTAATGCTAATTCGTGGTTTATATCCGGCCGCCAACCGGCAAGTCACCGGTAAAACGGGCAGGGCGGGTTGCTAAATAAGTTTGAAAATTTTTTCTTCTATTTTTTGCATTTCACGTTCATCCACTGTTGATCTTTCATGGTCATAACCGATAAGATGAAGAATCCCGTGGATTAGAAGTCTCTTGATTTCGTCACTAAATACGGCTTCATAAGATATCGCATTATCCATTGCCTTTTCAAGGGATATGTAAATATCACCCAGGGGCTCCGGTCTTGTTTCGGCTACCGGGAAGGGGTATTCCATATAAGAAAACGAAATAACATCTGTCGGTTTGTTTTTATTTCTGTATTTACTGTTAATACTCTTTATAAAATTATTATCACATAGTATTACGCTTAGATCAGACTTAATTCCGAGATGCTTACAAATGTGTTTTACCAGTGATTTTATTTGTTTTAAGGTAATATTCTCATAAGGTAATGAGATATCGCCGTCAATATAAACGTCAATTCTCATTTTCAGAAGTGTTAAATACTTTTTCTTCCAGCTTTTTTACTTCTTCATCTTCAGGATACTCAAGCCTGGTATGAAATACGCCATTAAGGACTCTTAATACGGACTTTTGGATAAGTCCCAGATCAGACATATTCAAATTTGAGTTTTCAAGCTCACCGTCATTCAATTTATTATAAATTATCTTTTTTACCAGTCCCTCGAGTTTAATACTCGTTGGGTCTTGAAGGGAACGGGATGCAGCTTCAACAGAATCAGCTATCATAACAACTGCTGTTTCACGACTGCGCGGTTTCGGCCCGGGATACTGGTAATCTTCCTTATTTACAGAAGTTTCTCCTGAGCTTTCGGCCATTTCCAGCGCCTGATGATAGAAATATGTCATTATTGAAGTGCCATGATGTTCTTTAATAAAATCAATTATTGAATCCGGAAGATTATTTTGCCTGGCAAGCTCGACCCCCATTTCAACATGAGAAATAATCAATTTCGTATAAGCATCAGGTGAAAGCTCCACATCGCCGGATGAGTTTGTTTTATTTTCAACGAAATACCTGGCATTATTAATTTTACCTATATCATGATAATAGCCGCCGACCCTTGCTAAAATCGGATTTGCCCCGATCGCCTCACATGCGGCTTCAGCCATATTAGCTACCATCAAAGAATGATTATAAGTACCGGGAGCTTTGATAAGCATTCTCTTAAATATTTTCGCGTTTAAGTCCGAAAGTTCAAGTAACTTAAATCGGGTAGTTACTCCAAAAATATTTTCATATAGTGGAAAAATTCCAAGTACCAAAATCGAATTCATTATTCCGTGTGCGAAAGACAACTCAATATTTTTAAATATATTATAGGCTGAATATTCTTCTATAAGCCCGATGGAAATTACTATAACAGAATTAATTATTCCAATAGTAAAGCCTCCGCGTAAAAAATCCGTTCTTTTTTCTATATCACGAATTACAATAATACCCAGGATCGTGGAACTAAAAGCGATTATCAAAGTCGGAAATGATGCAAGGCTTATAATAAAAGTAAAAAAAATAATAAAAATACTTACCAGTATCGCGATAAACCTGTCATTAAAAAGACTAGCTATTGTCATCGTCACAAACGGGATGGGCAAGAGAAGTCCGAAAACAAAATTTGAATCCTGAATGTTCTCCGATCTTGATAACGCGAATGTATAAATCATGAAGAATAATACCAGGGAAAAAATAATTAGCGGCGATTTCTTACTTTGAAGTATTTCACTATCCTTTTCACCGGAAAAGAAAATTGAGATTAATGCAATTGTTAACTGTAATAATATGATTCCAATAATATATGATATATTTGTAGACGCTGTATTCTGATTTAAGACATTTACTTTAAATAAAGATTCTGTTGTAATCGTATCTCCTTCCCTGGCTATCATCTGTCCCTTTTTTAATATCCCGATAACTGGTTTAACTGTTTTAATTTTCTCATCAATCCTTCTTCGTGTTTCTTCAGGATTAAATTTTAGATTCGGTTCAAGTTCCATCCTGACAATATTATAAATAGCACGAACTTCTTCTTTCGATTTATTGGGAGATATTGAATAGCATATTCTGGGAAGATCTTTTTTTAATTCATTCAAGGTTTGCAGATTATCCAGTGTCGTTGAAATCTCGTTCATTTCTTCGGAGGTATTTATTGTATTTATTGTAACATTATGATTATTTTCAAAAACAGGATTATCAAAAGGTTTCTCCACGATACCCCGGTCAAAAATAAAAATCAGTATTCTGTTAATAGTCCTCTTCAATTTTCCTGCATTATCTGTTTTCAATAAATTTAATAACGTTCTGTCATCAAAAGTTAAATTCTTTGGTAAAATTTCTTTTAGAGCAATCAACTGGAATGTCCTGTCTTCAGTACCGATAGGGGGTTTCTCTGTTAGAATCCTTGTAACATAACTAAATAGTCTGTCAACTTTCCTGAGACTATCGACAAGTATTGATTGATCTTTATCAAAAACAAGCGGCACATTTTCAGCCGCTCTTTTTTTAGCCATTTCTGTCTCTGACTCTATTAAATATTTTATCTCACGTGTAGATTGAATATCTTCTCTGACTATATCACCAATATTATAATTATATGTCTTGCCTACTATATTCATTGACAGGAATACGGTAGATATAACAATAATAGCAAGTATCAGATAGGCAGCGAACCTGAAGTTCGGCTCTTTTCTAAATAATTTATAATTTTTTCTAATAGCATTATTCATAATCGATTAACTTATTTTCCTAAATCCATTTTTGGAATAAATTATATAAATCATAAAGTTCGGAGGATTATTTATTATAATTATCATAGGCTTCGATTATTTTGTCAACAATAGGATGTCTGCAAATATCCTCACGGCCAAATTCAATAAGACCTATTTCTTTAATATTCTTTAATACTTTTATTGCATGAAGTAACCCCGAATCTCTTGGTTTTTCAAGATCTATCTGCGTAATATCGCCGGAAACGACAATTCTGGAGTTATTCCCAATCCTGGTCAGGAACATCTTCATCTGAGTTTTTGTAGTATTCTGACCTTCATCCAGAATAATAAATGAATTGTTAAGAGTTCTTCCACGCATATACGCCAAAGGCGCAATTTCAATACTGCCGGCTTCGATAAATTTGGATATTTTCTCATACGGAAGCAGATCGAACAATGCATCATACAAGGGCCTCAGATAAGGATTAATCTTTTGAATAAAATCACCGGGCAAATAGCCAAGACTTTCACCTGCCTCAACAGCAGGCCTGGTAAGCACAATCCTCTCAACTTTTTTATTACTGAAGAAATGAAGCGCTGTCGCAACCGCAAGATAAGTTTTTCCAGTCCCTGCAGGTCCGATTGAAAAGGTTACTGCTTTTTTTTGAATTGTGGATATATAATTTGCCTGATTCAATGTCTTTGGCAGGATTGTTTTATTGGAATCCTGTATGGTTATTTTTAATCTTTTAAATTCATTTGCGTCAACTTCTTCCCCGGATGTAATTGTTTTGGCCAGGTATTTCAAATCCATTTCATTGAATTCATAATCTGTATTGTTAATATGAAGATAATCTCCCATCAGGTTGATAAGCCTGACAGCCTTTTCGACATTTTCTTTTTCAGAATGAATGATCAGCGTGTTTCCTCTTGGAATTATTTTTACATTGAGTAATTCCTCAATCGCTTTTATATTCCTGTCTTTATAGCCGCAAAGTCTCTTGTAAAGAGATACGTTCTCAAATTCAATTTTATTTTCTACCATTATTTTTTCTATACCGATTTTATGGATAATTCAGTAAGTTGTTGTGGGGAAACATGTGAAGGTGCTTCACTCATTAAGCATTGACCTTTTGTGGTCTTGGGGAACGGGATCACATCCCGGATTGATTTCTTATCCAGCATGAGCATTAATAATCTGTCAAGACCCAAAGCAATGCCTCCATGGGGAGGAGCACCGTATTTCAGAGCATCAAGTAAAAATGAAAATTTAATTTTAGCCTCTTCATCCGAAATGCCAAGCAATGAAAATATCTTGTTTTGAAGATGAGTATTGTTTATCCTGATCGATCCCCCGCCGATTTCAACTCCGTTAAGAACTATATCGTATGCCTGTGCTTTAATATTAGTGTAATTATCCGGTGTAATTTTTTCAAGCAAGTCTATATGTTCGATATCTGGAGAAGTAAACGGATGATGCTTTGAGTAAAATCGTTTATCTTCTTCCACATATTCGAGAAGCGGGAAATCAGTAACCCAAACAAAATTAAAAACACCGCTGTTGATCAGATTATGATCTCCGGCAAGACGAATACGCAAATTGCCGAGTGCGTCGTTTACGGTATCCTTAAAATCACTTGAGAAAAATATTATTTCATCTCCCTTCAGATCCAGGGTATTTATTAATTCATCTTTTTCAATATCAGATACAAATTTGCCTATCCCGCCGTCAAATACATTTTGCCTGAATCTTGTAAACGGCAGACCTTTTGCTTTATATATCCTGACAAACTCAGTATATTCATCGATCTTTTTCCTGGATATTTTACCACCATCCTTAAAAACGAGCGCTTTTATGATCCCTCCGTTTTTCAGAGCTGAATTAAATACTTGAAATTCTGAATTGCTGAATATATTAGTACAGTCAACGAGTTCCATCCCGAATCTCATATCAGGAGCGTCTTTACCGAATCTATCCATTGCCTCATCGTATGTTATACGTTTAAACGGCAATTCCGTTTCTTTCCCGGTGACTTCTTTAAGAAGCAGCTTCAGCAGTCCTTCTATAATTTCAATTATCATATCAACAGTAACAAAAGATAATTCAAGATCGATCTGCGTAAATTCAGGCTGCCTGTCATTCCGAAGGTCTTCATCCCTGAAGCATTTAGCTATTTGAAAATACCTGTCAAAACCGGATATCATCAGGATCTGTTTAAAAAGCTGCGGTGACTGAGGAAGAGCGTAAAACATGTGCTTATTCATCCTGCTGGGTACAAGAAAATCACGCGCACCTTCAGGGGTAGACTTGTTAAGCAATGGTGTTTCTATTTCGAGGAATCTATTTTCTGTAAGATAGGCCCTTGTACACTGCATCAATATATGCCGCTTTATTATTGTATCAGCCATATCAATTCTGCGCAGATCAAGATACCTGTATTTAAGCCTAAGATCTTCGTTTACACTGGCAGCGGATTCAAGAGGGATTGGCGGGAGAAGCGATTCATTTAAAATTTCTATGCTTTCCGCGATTATCTCAATTTCCCCTGTCTTCATATTCGCATTGACAGCTTCATCCGATCTTCTCGCAACATTTCCTGATACGAATATGCAATATTCATTTTTTACCGTTTCGAGTATTGCTGCAAGCCCGAAGGAGTTAACGGAGTCAACTACTATTTGTACTATTCCTGAGACATCCCTGAGTTCAAGAAAGATAATACCGCCCAAATCTCTTTTCCTTTGAACCCATCCCGCGAGCTCAACATGTTTGTTAATGTCTTTTGATGTTAAATCTCCGCAATAACTTCTGTTCTTAAACATATAGCAATCCTGAAATGTAAATTCTGATAATTTAATACCCGGTAGGTATTTCTTAATTAAGATGTAATTCCTCATTACCAATGATTTAATAATGTTACAAATAATAATCTGATACTAAACTAATACAAATTTTAATTACAACTGAATATTATAATTAAATATTCATTTATGCGGGACTGCGTTTACAATCAGCGCTTATTATATACAAATTTATTATAATTAAAAGGATTATTTTTGATGAGTTGGCTGCTGGATCGGGTAGTCTAATTTCGCCTGTCGTTATGTATACTTAGATTTTAGCGGAGGAGGGACTCGAACCCCCCACACCACGGATATGAGCCGTGTGCTCTAACCGACTGAGCTACTCCGCCTTATTTAGCGCGGGCAGGATTTGAACCTGCGACCTTTGGGTTATGAGCCCAACGAGCTACCAACTGCTCCACCGCGCGATCTTAAATGAACTAAAGTCAAACGGTCGATAAGTGTCAACTGTTTTTGTAATAAAAAAGAATTATTTTTAATAACTACGCCGTTACCCGGGCCATTCCCCTTTTGAATATCAATTATATCATGTCTTAATGGCTTAATTCCAGACAGTTTGCAATATTATCCTGCCTGTTTTGTTTTATTACTCCGCCTGAATTATGTTTATACTTTATTAATAGTAATAAGATAAGCAAATAAGTGGAATTTATCAAATAAATCAGTAAAAAAATCTATAAAGATTTTTATAACTTTATTGTAAACAATGAATTTAATAGCAGACATATTATTGCAAAATTAAATATACTTAATATATTTGCTATATTTGATTATTTTGCCTATAACTGGAATACATTGCAATCTCTGATATTAAATCTGTAAACCATTCATGCAGACCCAGAAAACTGAAACCCGCGTCTGCGGCTTTTATTACATTCAGGGTTAATGATCTGTCCATTGCAAACAAGG
>CAZVYR010000069.1:0-14206 GCA_964631555.1 uncultured Leptospirales bacterium | reverse complement strand
GGTTATTTTGGCAACAAAAATAATTCTATATTCTTCGGTTCTGTTAAAGTCATTATATCTCTCATTTTCAATAATAATATTGGGATTTTGCTGCTATTTCCTGATGAGATCATTAACATGGGGGAACGGTTTGTGAGAGGGTAAATGATTAACTGCAAAATCCGAGGTTTGAACCGAGATCAATAGGATTAACTATTATGAACAAGATACTGGTAATAAATGATGAGATCGAAATATGTAATGTGATAAAAAGAATTTTTCAGAAAATGTATTTTGAAGTTAACTATTCACTGGAAGGCAAAAACAAATTAGAAATGTTTTATTCTGAGAAACCTGAAATTATTATACTGGATTTAAATCTGAGTGATATATCAGGATTTGAAATTCTGAAAACAACAAAAAATCATACTCCTTCCTGCTATGTGCTTATGATAACGTAATTCGGTTATCATGACATCAAACAAGAATTTTGACACAAGGGCAGAGATGATGGGAGACAGCATAATAACCACAGTTCTCCTTGACAGATTATTACATCACGCACAAGTATTCACTCTTAATGGTGAATCGTATAGAATAAACTCAAAAAACAAATTTAATAAAGAAGGTATAAAACCGACATAATCTGCAATTGTGTGGAGGATTTTTATTTGCCGCTAGCGGGGGAAATTTCCTTGCCATTTACATTTGCACTAACAACATCGCCTATAATATTGGTCCGAGCAATCGGAAAGTGTTTTCAGTGAATCGTCGCCAGGACTTTCGACGTCGCCACGTATCGAGTTCCAGCAGATCTGAATTTTTCAGATAAATATCCTGAAGCAATCGGAGACGTCTGGTGAAATCACCATCGTAAATAAGCAGAGAAATTTCAAAATCGAGCCAGAGGCTGCGCATGTCGAGATTAACTGAACCAAAGATACTTATCGTTCCGTCGATGGTCAGGCTTTTGGTATGCAACAGTCCACCGTTGAACAGGGCGATCCTGACTCCAACGGACATCAGATCATCGAAATGAGCCATGCTCGCATATCGAACAAGCAATGAGTCGTTACGAGCTGGAACAATCAGTGTAACTTCCACACCCCGTAACGCGGCAGTCAATAGAGCCGTCAGGATCGAATCGTCCGGAACGAAATATGGTGTTGTCATAACGAGTTCTTTACGGGCAGAGTAGATCGCTGTCAGCAGGAACTGATGGATCGCTTCCGGCTTCCGGTCCGGACCGGAAGGTAGGATCTGAATAACCGATCCTGCTGAAGTGGACGTTCCGCCTGCGATCATAAGACGAGTCGGCTCGAACACAGCACCGGTTTCAACGGACCAGTCGAGCAGAAATACTCCGTCTATAGAGGCAGCAGCCGGTCCGGTGATCCGCACCATGGCATCCACCCATTCCCCGACGTCTGAATCCTGTTTGAAGAATCGGGGATCGGCCAGGTTCTGACTACCGGAATAGGCCACGCTATCATCGATTACGGCGATCTTGCGGTGATTGCGAAGATCTGCCCTCGCTACGAGCGAACGAAACACTCCTGTAGGCAAAGCAGCGATGAAGTCAACTCCCGCGTCGCGCAGCCGGCCGACCAGTTTGCTCTTTAAGAATGCCTTGCTCCCAATCGAGTCTGCAAGAACACGGCATTGTATACCACGTCTTGCCGCACGCATAAGCGCATCCGCAATATCAGTTGTGCGACCGCCCTCCTGCCAAATGAAGAAACAGAGATGAACGGTATTTTGTGCGGCATCAATGTCGGCAATTATACGATCGAAGACCGATTGGAAATCACTTAGTAATGTAATATCATTTCCCGGCAGCGCCGGGAAGCCGAGGACATTCTCAGTATAGTGTACTAGTGGATCGGCAGAAGTATTGATCAGTGCTGCCGAAGGATCGTATTGTTCTTTGAGGACTTTCTGCCAGCGGGTAGCATCAGCGATGTTAGCATTAATACGCGTCGACCGCCTGAGCCCCAGATGCTTTTCTCCGATCAGCAGATAAACGACCGCGCCCACAAACGGCACGCTGAAAATCACCGTTAGCCATGCCATTGACACACCTACAGTCGACCGCTTCATAATCACACGAATAGACAGGCCTACGACGATAATCCAGTGCGCAACCAAAATTATGGTAGAGATGATATGGGGATTCATTTCGAGGCACCTCCCTTTGTCTTCAGCTCGAAAACAGCATCCATTAAAAATTTTATGGCGGCACTCGACATGAGAATCATCGTCATGATTTTCATGTCGAGGTCACCAATGACAGTAATATCTTGAAAATGTGACGCATGTGTACCCCGGTTAGCCATCCCCTCAATATGCTTATCGTCGTATCCGACGTAGACTTCAAAAAATAATTTCAACGAATATCTGTCTCATGGTTCATCTGTTTTTGCATCATAATCCTTATATGTTATCCCGTCTATTCTGGCGGTATTGTTCTTCCGGGTTTGCCAACTACTGGGGTCTATTTGACGCTTAAGCAAATCATTAAAGAATCCGTAAAAAAAATCCCTGTCTGAAAAAAAATGAAAAAAACCAACCGAAATTCAAAGGCCTGGCAAATTTGATACAATAGCTGGTTTCGTCTCCGGCTAAATCGGGGACGTTGCCGTCCATTTCCCCCCTAAGGTAGGGTCGAGGACTGGCGCGGTACTCAAAAGCCCGTCTCCAGCCCCCGCCGCGACAAACGCAGCATGCGGATTCCCCGCACTACGCTTTCTCTATTATTTCGGGCTTATCTTGGCGCGAGGATTAGATTTGTTAGAAATTTTCCTGTCTTTTTCTTTTAGCCACCTTCAATTTACCATATTCATTTTATTTCCAACAGTCGGAATTATGGATTCACGGTGCTGTCAATGAAACCTCCGATATTGATTTTTAACTTCGCAAGATCCTCATCGCGCAGATACATCATGTGGCCTGCCTTATAATAGTTCAAATGGATGCGGTCACGAGCGTTTACGGGAAGTAACAGGTGGTCCATCGTGTATTCGGTGGCGAAAAAAGGAGTCGCCATGTCAAAAAAACCGTTTTCGATCTGCACTTTCAGATGCGGATTTTCAATCAGTAGGCGGATCAAATCCCCCTCGACATTCGGGGCACCTGGAAAGAAAGAACCCTGACCTGAGTTGTGCTTCCAGTCCCAGACCTGACCCGGTTCTGCAGGAAGGGCCTTGTAGGTTTTATCATCTCCAAATTTAAGGTCACTGCGAACGTAGCTGTTAAATGCCGCGGTAAAGGCGCTCAGTAGGCCTGAAAATGAAGGGTCGAACTCCGCATATTCCGTCAACAGATCGTAGGTTTCGCCCATGTAACGGGCATCGTAGCGCCCGATCGTAAGACCGCGGCTCCTTTGGAGTTCTGCCTGAAACTGCGGGAGCATGACGCGAAGATTAGCCTTGATCAAATAATCTTCACTCAGTCCGGTAAATCCGGAGAGTTTTTTCGCAATGTCTGCTGCATCGTTGCTGCTGAGCTTCGAGCCTTTCATGAGGGCGGCGGCGTACTCTGTGGAAGCAAACCGCCGTGCATCATCCAGGAATGCGTTCAAATCAGCGGGGCGGTTTTTGATGGTTTTGTAATACCACGCCGCCGCTGCATAGGTCGGAAGGTAAAAAATATATGACCTGTCATCTCCATGACTAAAAGAAAGCGTACCCATATCGAGGACGCTGGAGATCAGCACAATGCCGTTGACAGATATCCCGTCGTTGGATTGCAGATATTCGGCAAGGGCCACGGAGCGAAACGTCCCGTAACTCTCACCGATAAGGAATTTAGGCGAATTCCATCGATTATTGCGGTTTATATAAATATTGATGAACTGGGCCAGTGACTCGACGTCCTGATCGACGCCCCAAAAATTCTTTCCCTCAGCCTTGCCGACCGCGCGGCTGAATCCCGTTCCAACGGGATCGATGAAGACGAGATCAGCCTTATCGAGCAGCGTACACTCGTTGTCCACAATCCGGTATGGAGCAGGAGGCGTTGCCGCTGCATCCTCTGTCACAACACGCACAGGTCCGAAAGCGCCCATGTGAAGCCATATTGAAGACGAACCGGGACCACCGTTGTATATGAACGCTATGGGTTTCAGGGAAAGATCTTTCACATCGCTGCAGGTGTAGGCAGTCGAATAAATCAACGCGATCGGCAGGTCCTTGTCGTCTTTTAGCAAAATGGTCGAAGCAGTAGCCTTGTACGAAATCGACTTTCCATCAATTTGAATTTTGTGATAGGTGACAGATGACTCCTCTTTAGGCGCCGGAGCTTCAGGCTTGGTATTGCTGTCTAAAATTTTTGAATCGGGGGAGGCGGTCTCTTTCGGTATCTCCTGAGCCGCATTCTGTGTGACCCACGCAAAAGTCAGAAGCAAAACAATCATGCAACACGATAAGGAACGTTTCATTATTAGACTCCTGTGTCATTAATGATTTTTTAAATTAAAGGTCGCCTATTTTCCTCAGTCTTAGCATCAGCAGCGAGGCCGCTCAAAAGCACCGGTTACCCGGCGCTCTCCTCTTTGTTCCATTAAAACCAGAGGTTTTTTCATCCACATTTCGTTCTTTCCTCTCCGTATAGGCTTCGTCTAGGCTTAGTCCTTTATTAGGTGTGTCTAACTCGCTTCCACTCAGTTCCCATTGCCTTTCAGAAAAGGCAGTTTTTTTAAAAGGCGAACGTATAGTAAGTTAAAAGCAACATACTTTCTTTTTCAGGAACAATAAAGAGCCTGTTCCCTTGTTCCATCCAGCTCCGTACTCCGGTTACCCGGTTTGTCTCAATATCCGGTTTGAAAAGCTTACCGGATATTGAGTCGTGGATTTCTCTACTGATCCGGTAGCTAGCCTTTAATCAGGTGGGATTTACACCCACTGGGTAACATCAGTAAATTTCAGAGTTTAAACCTCCTCCCGATACTTCGGATTTATCTTGGCGCGAGGAAGCAATGTTAGCCTTTGCTTTATTTCTTAATTTTCATCCCGAATAAGAAACGAAGTACACTTATACGCCGTACAAGAAATTTATATATTAACACAGTGATTACAAAAGAAGAAATTGCAATTATAATATATTTAATTACTATACCTGTATTCCATTGTATCGTAAATAAACCAATAAGATAGATTATTGTCATATGCAGTATATAAAACGGGAATACAGCTTCACTTGTGTACGCAAGAAATCTATTATTGAAATTTAAAAATCGGCTAGCTAAACCAAGTATCGCTATCATCCAGCAGCATGCGGCTAAATGCCTTAATACAAAAAATCCTGTTAACTCCAGCGTTAGATCCGGAGGAGATAAGGATGAAAGAGCACTATATTCAGTCAACATATATGAACTGATTTCCGATATGAAAGGGCTGAACTCAAAATATAAATAAATACCAGTAAGTATAAATGCTGCTATCAGACTGATGATGCAGTACTTTTTTATCGATTCTGGAATTCCTTTGTTTGAATAAAAGATATATCCGCAGATAATAAAAAACATATATGGCAAGAAATCCCAACCGCCTAACACTCTTGTCGAATAAATTTCCAATGGAGCTATTGCAATTAATGGTATAAAAAGAAGTAGGAATCCCCAAGATTTTTTAAATAAGCCAGAGAATTGCGAGAAAATACTCATCTTTTGTTTTCCAAAGGGAATAAAGAATACAAATAAGATTATTGTATAAACCAGGAGAAAAATTAGAAACCAAAGATGAGCAATATAACCCGGATTCCAGGTTTTCAAATAGTATGCATACCATTTGAAGAAACTGCCGTCGAATTGCCCGTTAATAGATTGCATCGAGTAACTCAACGGTGGACCTATTATAAATATCCCGACAGTAATTAACGGCAAAAGAATACGCATAAGACGCTCTTTTATAAATTCAACGATTTTACGATTTTTCAGAGAATAATATATTGCAGCACCTGATATCATGAAAAATAAAGGCATCATCCAAAGATTATCAAATTCTCTATGAATAGTTGGTATAATTCCTGTCACTGTGTGAGAATTCCGGAAATCGAAAATCCTGCTGCAATGATGTAAAAAAACAGCAATAATAGTTATTACGCGTAGCCAGTCAAGGTAATATAGCCTTTCAGCCCTTTCGTTTAAGCCGGGGGGGTCATCTTTCATTTTTCTACTCCGAAAAATTCAGGCTAACATCGAATTGAGCTGTACCGCGGGTACGGGCACGGTTATTCAATAATTCACTCAGCTACCTACTTTATAAGACTTTCGCCGATAGAAAAGCGCCAGCGGCATCAGGCTCGAATTCGCCGTTAGGCGTGCGATCAATTAAGCACAGACTTTAGTTAACACATATAACCACTCTCATTCTTACGATTTGTCAACACGAAAACACCCTCATTACTTTTCCGCAATTTGCCGAATAATAAAAGATAATTTTGTATTTAAATTTATATGTAATTCGATTCAACTTGCCTTTACAACAATTACAAACCCAGACTCATGATCCGGCAGTATATCGAGAGCGTTCTCCGAGTATACTCAAAGCCATATTAAAGAATCACTTTCATAACTTTTCTGAAAAATATAGTGAAAATTACAATACGGAACCTGGGAAAATTCGCCTTCAAAGAATAGAGTCATTCAAGGACAGCCTGATCTTATGCGGGGATTACACAAAAGGAATAGCCAGAATACAGTGTTCGAATCCGGAATGCAAACATGAAATCATGAGACCGTTCTCCTGCAAGCGGTTTTATTTCTGCCCGTCATGTAGCCAGAAAAGGTCTATTCTATTTGGCGAACACATCTCTGAAGAAGTTTTGCTAAAACTACCGCAGAGGCATTTCGTATTCGCTTTTCCGAAAATGTTGCGATTATTTTTCAGGAACAACAAGAAAGTTTTGCGGGGCATAGCAGTACTCATAAGTAAAATGATACAGGAATATTACAAAACGCTTACAGGGAAAAATATCCGAACAGGAATTGTTTTGGCATACCAGTCTTTTGGCGATTTTTTAAGATTTAATCCGCACTTTCACAGCCTTATTTTAGAAGGAGGCTTTGACGAGGACGATAATTTTATTTTTATTCCCATAACCAATCTTGTGAAAATGAAAGAACTATTAAGACGGCTGGTGATCAAATATTTTGTTGATGAAAAACTGCTCTCACCGGAACTTGCGAAAAACCTGCTTTCGTGGAAGCACAGCGGATTCAGCATTGACAATTCGATTAGGATAGCAGCATCGGATAATAAAGCAAGAGAAGCCATTGCTCAATACATGGCAAGATTTCCTGTATCTCTAAATAAAATCATATACGAACCGTTTAAGGGAAAAGTCCTGTTCAAGACGAAATACAACAAGTATTTCAAGGAGAATCTTAAAGTTTATGACGCTGATGAATTTATCGCGAGATTGGCACAGCACATACCGCTTCCGAGGATAAGGCTGATTCGATATTTCGATCTGTATTCATCGAAAAGCAGGGGCATCGGACAGGATGTCCGCATGGAAAGACTGGGAACACATTTCAAAACTTGCTCCTGATGGCTGGAAGGAACAGAATGAGATAGAGATTCAGGAAGAAGAAAAGGAGATTCCTGAGTCGTCAGACGGAAGCGAAAATGCAACAATAAAAAAGAGCAAAGCCACATGGGCAAGGCTCATTGCAAAGATTTATGAAATTGATCCTTTAACCTGTCCAAAGTGCGGTTCTGAAATGAAGATTCTTTCTGTAATAATGGATACTTGTGAGATCAAGAAAATACTGAAACACCTTAGCCCGGTAAATCCGCCCGGCGGATGCCGTTTCCATTCCAGGTGCTACATGTGCACGGAAGAGTGCCGTGAAATGGATCCTGAACTAAAAGATATCGGAGATGGGCACCGGGTTGCCTGCCATAATGCCTTAATGAATTAAAACCGAAGCTATCCTTTGTATTATATTATATTCAGGGTTATTGGCAAATAATTACAATATACTATCTGTTATGTGTGTGTGACTAATTCTCATAATTTATTGAAATTGATTTTTTATTGTGGAAAATCAAGACTAAATTTAGTTCCCTGTCCAAGCACGCTTTCAACTCTAATTTTCCCCCCGTGCCTTTCAACGATTTTTTTGCACACTGCAAGCCCGATACCGCTGCCCTCAAATTCCGTTCTGCCGTGTAGTCTTTGAAAAACGCCGAATATTTTATCGAAATTTTCTTCATCTATTCCGATGCCATTATCCTCCACTACAATACTATTTTGTGTGTTTTTATCATCAGATGCAAAAATTTTAATATACGGAGTTTCATCTTTTTTATGAAATTTTAAGGCATTGCTGATAAGGTTTTGAAACAGCTGCCTTATCTGAAGCGGATCTCCTTTAATTACAGGCAGATTATCTATGTTTACATTGCCGCCTGTCTCCTGTATCCGTATTTCCAGGTCAGATAAAGCATCATTTACTACCTGGTTTAAATCAACTTCTACAAATGGCTGAGATTTTCTTGTAACCCTGGAGTAGTTCAATAAACCGTCTATCAAACTCTTCATTCTTTTTGACGCATTCTCCATACGCTCTAGATAATCCATGATTTTATTATTACTATGGATATCACTGTTTTCCTTAATCCTGCTCCCGAATGTTATTATTTTCCTGAGAGGTTCCTGCAGATCATGTGAGGCAATATAAGCAAACTGTTCAAGTTCCTGGTTGGATCGCGTGAGTTCATTCATCAGTTCATTCAATTTAATCTCAGCCTGCTTACGTTCTGTTATATCCTTATCAACTCCACGATATCCCTTAAATTCTCCATCATCAAAAACCGGGATGGCGTTTGTGAGTATACATTTTTGTTTCCCGTCTTTAGTCAAATGCCATGCTTCCAGGTCTTTTGCAGTTTTATAAGCTTTTTTTGTATCAGATATGCTATTTTGAATTTTTTCTTTTTCATCTGAAGATAAAAAATCAACAGGTGTTTTTCCGATTAACTCTTCCGGTTTATATCCAAGAATATCCTCAACTTTCTTGGAACAGTAAATATATTCACTATCTATATTTGTTTCCCAAATCCAGTCAGCACTGCTGAATGCGATATCTTTAAATCTCTTTGCCATTTCTTTGGCTTCTTTTGTCCTTTCCTGAACCTGTTGTTCAAGTTTCTCATAAAATTTCGCGTTTTCAATTGATATTGCTATTTGCGAAGAAAGGATATTCAGGACTTCGCACCTGTTGTCGGTAAATGCGTCTGATGATAAATCATTTTCAAGATAAAGAATGCCTGATAATTTACTTTGATTCAGTATAGGCATACATAAGACGGATCTCGATTTGTTCTTCTTTATATATTGATCGTTGACAAAATCACCTTCAGATGAAGCGTCATTTAACAGAACGGTTTCCTTTGTTCTCGCGGTATAGCTTACAATAGAGGAAGAGAGACCGGCATGATCATCGACAGGGATGGATTGAAGCACTGAAATATCTTTCTTATCAACAGAATATTCAGCTTCAACTAAATATTTATCCTGATCTTCAAGGATCATAAAACCTTTCTGCGCTCCTGCGTTTTCCATGACTATTTTCATCATTTTTTCAAGCAGGTTCCCTAAAACAACTTCATTGGATAATGCTTGAGACGCTTTTATTATAGTTGTAAAATCGATAATCTGAGGATTGGCATCCCTTGTCATGGATACTGAAACCGTATCTGTTATATTAAGGGATGATTTTATTTCAGGTGAAAGATATTCGGAATATATATCCCGTAATTGTCTTAGTTTTCCTGTAGCTCCCCATTTTGTATAGCATGCATATGCTTTATGCAGATACATTTTGGCAATCTCATTCCTGTCATTTGAAAAATAATATTTTGACGCCAGTTCATTTGCCAGGGCTTCTTCGACCAGGTATTCATTTCTCCTGCTTGATTCAATGGAACGCTCATAAAGGTTTTCTGCATTTAAAAAATCGGATTTAGTGCGTGCAATTTCAGCCTCCAGTAAATATACCCTGCCTTCATAATTCATCGTAGCATGAACAGCCCATAATTTGTTTAATTTCATGCTTTTTTTGATATATTTGCGGAATTCACGTTTTTCATCATTGTCCGCTTCATGGTATATTGCAAGTCTTGCAAGTGCGCCGTAAAAGTAATAATCGCGTATGGCAAGTCCCCCTGACAGCGAACCAAGACACGGATCACTTTTTCGTGAATCGACAATCGCACCTTTATAATCATTAAATATGTATCTGATCATACATTCATGAATATAAAAGGTTCCCAAAAGAGTGCCTATTCCCTGCTTTTCCCATTCCGGTATATATTTGTTTTTATTAAATGCCGTTCCATCAATTACTGTATAATTTTCACTTTTCCCCAGTAATGTCAGTACTACTTGATGAAAAAATTCAATAACACTTGTTAACAGCAGTTTGTTTAATTGTTCAAGTTTAATGTATGCATCATGCATTTGCCGGTCCAACTCAGTCAATTCGGCGCCAAGATTAATTCCCATCGAATTATAAAAACAAAGACTAAACGCTGTAGTTTCAATATCACCGTATTCCATACTGAGAAAATAAAGTTTGTAGAAAGCGGATCTGACTGATTTTAAATGCTCTTTCCAATGTGCAATCTGAAGGTAATAATTTTCGGACGCCTTTGATTTATATTCCTCTGCATCCAGTTTTTCTAGGAGATAAAGCCCAAACTTGCCTAGCTTATAACCAGCATCAACATTACCGATTGTATTTATTAATACTATTGCCGTTTGGATATATGTGTAGGATTGCGCTGTACTCAAACCATATTTAAGCGACAGTTTCATCTGTTTAAAGGCAATATAGATATAAAGATCAGGCAATATGTATATAGAACAACTGGCAAGAAAAGGGAAAACAGTGAAAATATCCAGGATGCGGGAATCAGTTGTCTCAGGCAGGTTATATAATGAGTCGATTTTTTTCGGAGAAAGATAAGGTTTAATTTTTAAATAAGCTGCTTTTATCCGTAATTTGCCCGGGTGTTTTTGTATGGGATAATCCAGCTTTTGTAATATTTCAAGGCATAGATCCACGCTGGCTTCGAAATTCATCTGCACATCATTGGCGCGTATTTGTGTCATATATACATGCATTGCATCATGAATATTTTTAGCTTTTTTTAAAACAATTGATGCAAAATGTTTCATATCATCATAATTACCGTTCAAGTAAGCACTTTCAACTATTTGACTGTATATTTTAATTGATAGATCATATTGTGTGTGCCAGCATTCATTATCTAACAAAGCAATACCTGCTTTAAAATATTCAAAAGCCTGTAAAAATGCCGATGAATTCTTTGCCTTGATCCCGCAGTCATAATTCAATTCTGCAAGTTCAGCCTTTTCCCTGGTATCTGTTATTAAATTTTTCCCGATGTTCAACTGGTCGGTTATGTAAAAAAACTTTTTAAACAACTCATCCTTATCCGATTTCTCAAGCATCAATCTTCCGATACTTAAATGAAGCAAAGTCCTTTCTTTATCAGGTACCAGCGAATATGCCGCTTCCCTGACTCTGTCATGATTGAAAAAATAATAAACTCCTGATGAATTTAAAAATCCTTCCTTTACAGCTTCTGTCAGCAGGTTCAGTACAGTATTTATTGACTTCTTTGTCAGTATGGAAATGTCCTCCAGTTCAAACCTGTTCCCGATACATGCGCATATTTTAAGAATATCCCGTATGTTTTCAGGGAGTTTATTGATTTTCTGCGACAGGAATTCTACAAGATTTTCAGTGATCCCCATTTCATTTATCTTATCAATATTCCATGTCCAGCCGTAAGAAGAATCTAAAATAATCAGCTTCTCATTATACAAAGTATAGAGGAATTCATTAATAAAGAATGGATTTCCTCCTGTTTTGTTGAAAATGATTTCCGCAAGAGGAAAAGCTTTTTCTTCATTGCATTTTAGAAAATCCATTACCAGATTTTTAATATCTGCAACAGACAATTCCGATAAGTTTATTTCAGGTATCTTTATACCAGTTTTTTTTATTTCTTTTAAAATATCCGGCAATGGATGTTTCTCCGATATTTCATTATCTCTGTATGAACCGATTATTAATAGGTATTTTAATTCACGGCACGTTATCAGGTATTCAATGATCTGAAGACTTGCAACATCAGCCCATTGCAGATCATCCAGGAAAAGCACAACCGGATGTTCTCTTACGGCAAAAACACTTAGAAATTTTTTGAATACTACATTAAACCTGTTCCTGGCCTCATCAGGTCCCAGCTTTACAACTTCAGATTGTTTTCCTATTATATACTCAAACTCAGGGATCATATCAGTTATTATCTTTCCATTAGTTCCCAGTACTTCCAAAAATATATTCTTCATGTTCTCAAGCTTTTCATCACTTTCCGATAATAATTGTTTTAAAAGTTTTTGAAGAGCCTGTATTATAGCGCTATATGGCGTATCTCTTCTGAAATGATCAAATTTACCTAAAATGAAATATCCCTTTCTTTCAACAACAGGCTTGTTTATTTCATTGATAAGAGCTGATTTCCCGATGCCTGGACTTCCGGAAACAAGCAGAATTTCCGCGAGTCCTGCATCAGTCTGCGATTTTCCGGAGTATAGATCTTTTTCTTCAGAATCAACCCTGATTCTGCCGCTGATACTGTCAAACACAGAAATTAATTTATCGATTTCTTTTTCTCTGCCATATAACTTCCCGGGAATGATAAACCTGTTTGAAAAATCATGTCTTGCCAGTTCAAATGTTTCAATTCTTCCGGTTTTTTCCGATTGTTTAAGGCATTTATCAAAGTCGGCCAGAACGCCGAAAGCATTCTGATACCGGTCTTCCGCATTTTTTGACAGCAATTTCAAAATAATTGAGGAGAGTATTTCAGGAACATTATTATTATGTGTATGAAGAACAGCCGGTTCTTTAGCCAGGTGTGAATGGATTATCTCCAGCGGATCCTCCGATTCGAAAGGAACCCTGCCTGTAAGCATTTTATAGAATGTGGCGCCCAAAGAATAAAGATCCGTCCTGTAGTCAACGCTCCGGTTTATACGACCTGTCTGTTCAGGGGACATATATAACAAAGTACCCTGTATTATGTCAGGATTGTATATTTCTTCATTCTCATGAGTCAGGAAGGCGGAAATGCCGAAATCGGTTATCTTCACAATATTTTCTTCAGGATTGATCAGGATATTATCGGGTTTGATATCCATATGAATAATATTACTTTTATGCAGTTCCCCGATTGTATGCAGTATTTGTATACCGGTCTTAAGAAAATATATTATGTCAAAAATTTTGTTTTTTTCAAGGCATTCATTAATAGAGATACCGTTAAAATCTTCAAGTACTAGTATAAATTCCCCTTCATGATCAATAATATCATATGTCCTGACAATGCCGTCAATATTTAGGTTCTTTATAATATCAGATTCCTGTTTGAATCTGGCAATCTCTGATGCTGAAACCGGTCCGGATTTTAAAACCTTTAAAACTACAGTCTCCTGTTCGTCATCTTTCCGGCATCTGTAAACATGGGAGTACTTGGTCTCTCCCAGTTTATCAAGAACCGTATAATTATATATTTTTTTGATTGATGGTTTGTTCAATTATAATGATCCAGGTGAAGTAATTATACAATATAATAAATAGAATATACTATATGCTTGAATTTTAGCACTTAATAATGAAAAAGTCAATAATAACAGAATGGAGTCAATGGGGTAGATAGAAAAAAGTAAAAATAATTAATAATGAATATATTTTTAAATAAAACAGGCAGTGGATATATTTTATGCTATATCCACTGCCCGATTAATACAGGGGGAAGTTACTCTCTATTTTTTTAGTATTTAAAAATTGAATTTTTCTATATGGCCTATTGAAGAAGGGCTGCTATCTGCATCCGATAATCCTTCTCCGTTTTCAAGCATCTTTTTCCAGTTGTATATAGTCTGATCCGATATCCCCATCTCCTTTGCAACTTCCGGGATGCTCCTGTTTTCTGGCGGTAGAATCTTACGCAGTACCGTTTCTTTGAATCTTTTGCTGTATTTCATAATTGTCTCCTGAATTTTTCAGGCGACAACTATCTTGGCACAGAGGGCTTCGCGGCAGTTAAAAATCCCTTTCTTAACTTAATAGATGATTCCATATATAAACGAAAAATAGAATTGACAATTCAATAAAACTTTGTAC